>JAGQSL010000340.1 GCA_020439525.1 Acidimicrobiales bacterium
TGCCCGACCACCCCGACATCGACCCGGTGATGCGCCGTCCCGGCGAGGAGCCCGCCGCGCCGCCGCCGTCGCTGCCCGAGGGAGGATCGTTCTCGTGACGACGCCCGACGAGCACGACGACCCCGAGCTCGCCGCCCTCGATGGCTCCGACATGGAGGACCTGCTCCGGTCCGTGGGCATGGGCGACGACGAGATCGCCGAGGCGCGCGAGCACCGCCACCTCGAGCTGCTCGCCATCGAGCACCTGGTGGTGCCCGAGGCCGGCGTGTACGACCTCGCGGCGATCGCCGAGCAGAGCGGCCTCACCGTGGGGCTGATCACGCGCCTCTGGCGCTCGCTGGGCTTCGCCGAGCCGCGCCCGGGCGATCAGCTCTTCACCGACGTCGACGCCGAGATGCTCCGCACCATCGGCCAGCTGCTCGCCATGGGCTGGATCGACGACGAGCTCACGGTGCAGATGGCGCGGGTCATCGGCTCGTCACTGGCCCGGATCGCCAGCGCCCTGGTCGACGCGGTCGACCCCGAGGAGCCCTACATCCCCGCCGGCCCGCGCAGCGAGGACGGCTTCGCCGCCATCGCGCCGCTGCTGCTGCCGATGCTGCTGCAGGTCATGGACTACGTGTGGCGGCGCCACGTGCAGGCCGAGGCCCGCACCCGCATGGCGCGCGAGCACGCCGAGGGCGACCCCGACCACCGCGTCGTGGGCTTCGCCGACCTGGTGGGCTTCACCGCCCTGAGCCAGCAGCTCGACGCCCACCAGCTCGCCGCGGTCGTCGACCGGTTCGAGACGATCGCCTACGACACCGTCAACCGCCTCGGCGGGCGCGTGGTCAAGATGATCGGCGACGAGGTGATGTTCTCGGTGCCCGACGAGACCAGCGCCGTCGAGATCGCGCTGTCGCTGTCGGAGGGCTATCGCGACGACGACGAGCTGTCCGACGTCCGGGTCGGGCTCGCCGCCGGACCCGTCCTGCAGCGCGAAGCCGACCTCTACGGCCCCGTGGTCAACCGGGCCAGCCGCATCGTGAACATCGCCTTCCCCGGCTCGGTCGTGGCCTCTTCGGAGATCTGCGACGCGCTGGGCGAGCCCGACGGCATCGGGTGGAAGTCGATCGGCACCCGCAACCTGAAGGACATCGGCAAGGTGCCGCTGTTCGTGCTGCGCCGGGCGAGCGCGCTCGAGCCGCCGCGGACGTCGCGCCAGAAGGCCGAGCGCCGCCGCGCCGAGCGGCGCGAGGCGAAGGTGGCCGAGCTCGAGGAGCACCGGCGCGCCGAGGCGCCCGAGGCCACCTAGGAGGGTCGGTCGGCGGCGCCCTCGTCGAGGGCGACGGTGGCGATCTCGCGTGGTCGCAGCTCGACGGCCCCGTCGACGCGTTCGCCGGTGGGCTCGCCCGCCAGATCGGTGCGCTCGCCGGTGCGGCCGCCGAGCTCGACGGTGGCCGGTGCGTCGGTGGTGTTGACCACGCGCAGCTCGAGGCGCCCGTCGGGCCGTCGGGTGAGGGCGCTGACCTCGGCACCGGTCACCCCCAGGGCCTGGCCGGTGGCCGCCGGGTCGCCGAGGCCGTCGCCGCCGGGGAACCGCCCGGTGAGGATCGGCGTGAACGCATCGTCGGCGAGGCCGTAGGGATCGCGGTCGCCGAGGTGGATGGCGAGGTCGGCGCGGCGCGGGCCGAGGAGCTGGGCCCCCGGCGTGGGCGTGGGCGGCCCGGCGGGCAGGGCGCGCATGGCCATCGGCCCGGCCGAGATGCGCCCCACCGACCGCAGCAGCGTGATGGCCATCGTCGCGGCGCGGGCCGTGGTGCCCTCGCCGGCCACGTCGACCAGTTCGTACTCGCAGAGGCCGTCGTGGAGGGCGGTGAGGCCACCGGCGAGGACGAACCGGCGCGACGGGAACGTGGGGAGGCCGACCTCGTTGGGCCCGCCCTCGGCGACCAGGCCGCGCTCGACCGTCCCGAAGGCGCACTCGGCGACCGAGCCGGCGGCCGGCTCGGGGAGCGGGATCCACAGGCGCACGCGATGGTCCTCGGCCCGGTTGTCGAACGTGAGGGCGAGGCGGACCAGGTCCTCGCCCGCCCGCAGCTCGACCTCGGTGCGCACGGCCACGTCGACCGAGCCGACCCGCTCGCCGTGGGCCACCCGCTCGGGCCACCGGTAGGTGCGGTCGATCTGGATGCGGCCGCGCACCGGGCCTGCCTCGGTGACGAGGACCTCGACCTCGGTCGGGCGTTCCACGAGCACGTCGCCCTCGGGCGGCGACCAGTTGTAGGTGTCGCCGGCATCGCCGTCGTCGACGAGCCGGCCGATGCCGCGTGCCACCCGGCCGCTGCGGTGATCGGTGATGGTGAGGGTGCCGTCGGCGGGATCGGGCTCGACGGTGACGAGCCCGTTGGTGAGGCCCGGCCCGGCGGCTCGCACCGCCGCCTCGCCGAGGTCGGCCGGCGCGAGGCCCCGCCAGCCGAAGCCCGGCACCGGCTCGGTGCGCAAGAGGACCTCCTGGGTGGCCCGGGGTCGGGCGACGTCGATGCGCACCGGGCCGTCGGGGCGGGCGGCGGCGAGGGCATCGAGCTGGGCGCGCAGCGCCGCGGTGTCCTGCACCTCGGGCCGACGGTCGGCGTGGATGGTGGCGACCACCAGGCCGTCGTCGTGCTCGTCGAGAGTGACGTGGCTGACCTTGGGGTCGTCGACGACCGCTCGCAGCAGCACCGGGACGGCGGTGCGACGATCGATGGTGATGGTGCGCTCGTGGGCGGGGCGGACCGAGAGCTGCTGGGCGTGGGCCGGCGCCACCTCGCCGGGGAGGATCGCCGCCACCATGCCCGCGCGGTCCCGTGCGGTCGGGTTGACGGCCACCGCCGGCTGGCCCGACGCGGCGAGGACGCGGATGACCGCCCGCTCGGCGATGGCCTCGGCCACGCGGGTCGCCTCGGCGTAGCGGTGCCGGACGGCGTCGTTGACCTCATCGGCCGAGCAGCCGCAGATCGAGTCGTGGGCGGCGTTGCGGACCACGTCGCGCCAGGCGTGATGCAAGAACGCGGTCGGGTGGGCGTCGGGGGGCTGCCAGCACGCGGCGAGGGGCTCGGCGACCCGCTCGAGCCAGCGCTCGGCGCGCGCCGCCGCCTGCTTCACGTCGACCCGGCACGAGGCCACGCCCATCAGCAGGTTGGCCCGGGCGCCTGAGCGCAGCTCGCCGCGCCACGTGGGCAGCCCGTCGGTGGGGGCCGACGCGAGGTGGGCGGCGAGCGAGGTGACCTCGACGTCGTAGGGGGCGCCGCCCTCGTTCGCCTCGGCCACGACCCGGCCGAGGTGGGGCTGGGGGAGGAGGTGGTCGGTGCCGTTCATCCAGAGGACGGGGTCGCCGGCCCGGTCGCCGTGGGCGTCGACGAAGGCGTCGAGCATCTCGACGAGCCCCGTGCCGTGCTCGGGCAGGCGGGCGCCGTTGCCGTAGCCCTCGGCCAGGTACTCGGCCCGGACGCGGGTGCCGTCGGGCGCCTCCCACCAGAACGCCGGCGCGTCGATGGCGGCCGGCACCCCGCGCCAGACGACCGCGTCGCGCAGCCCGAACCCGGCGAGGATCTGGGGCATCTGGGCGATGTGGCCGAACATGTCGGGGAGGTAGCCGACCGCCATGTGCCCTCCGAGCGCGCGGGCTCGCTCGATGCCGAGGCGCAGGTCGCGCACGAGGGTCTCGCCCGACACCAGGAACTCGTCGGGGAGCGTGTACCAGGGCCCCACCGAGATGCGACCGGCCCGGTTGAGGCGGGCGAGGCGCTCCTCCTCGTGGGGTCGCACCTCCAGGTAGTCGTCCACCACGGCGAGCTGGCCGTCGAGCTGGAAGTGGGCGTAGGTCGCGTCGGCCTCCAGCTGGGGGAGCAGCCCGTCGAGCAGCTCGACCAGTTGCATCCGGAACACCGGGAACGGCTTGTACCACTCGCGATCCCAGTGGGTGTGGGGGACGACGTGGACCTTCCGGATGGGGACGGCGGGCATGGCCCAACGCTAGGAGGTCGCGTTAGCGTGCCCCCATGCCGACGTTCGTCATGCTCTCCACGCTCGGGCCCGACGGCCATGCTCGCCTGCGGGAGAACCCCGAGCGCCTGCGCGAGGTCAACGCGGATGTCGAGGCGATGGGGGTGAAGGTGCTCGAGCAGTTCGCCCTGCTCGGCCCCTACGACTTCTTGAACATCCTCGAGGCCCCCGACGAGCGGACGATGGCCAAGGTCGCCACCACCCTCGCCGCCCGGGGCACGCTCAAGACGCTGACGCTCACGGCGATCGAGGTCGAGGACTTCATCGAGGTGATGGGCGGCGGCGTCGGCGACTGATCTCCCGCTCGGCGGCGGTCAGTACCACCACATGGAGTTCTTGCGCTCCCGCCGGACGTCGGCGCGACCGAAGACCACCGGGAGCACCTCGTTGTCGCTGCGCCGCCGCACGCGGTAGCCGGCGTCGGTGGCCTCGTGGACCTCGAACCCGTTCGACCACGAGCGGTCGAAGCCGGTGCGGACCTCGATCCGGGTGCCCGGCTCGAGCGACGGCCGCTCGGTCGGCTGGTCGGACGCGTCGGGCACGCCGCCGACACTAGATGCGGCCCCGGCAGCGGGTCGGGCACCGCCGGCGCCCATGGCGCTCCGGGCTCCTACCGCCAGGTGAACGTCGGGTGCACGGTCACGTCGGTACGCAGGCTGTTGGCGATGAAGCACTCGCGGTGGGCCACCTCGGCCAGGTGGGCCAGGCGATCGGCGCTCGGCCTCGGCCGATCGGTGTCGGCCAGCTCGATCCTCGGCCGCAGCTCGATCCGCACGATGCGCATGGGCGGATCGTCCTCGGGCATCTCGGCGGTGGCCTCGTCGACGTAGCCGACCACGTCGAGCCGGGCGCGGGCGGCCACGGCCAGGAACGAGAGCAGCTGGCACGACGACGCCGCGGCCACCAGCAGCTGCTCGGGGTTGAGCCGCGAGGGGTCGCCCCGGAAGGCCGGGTCCGACGACAGCGCCAATCCGGTGCCGGCGGGCGGGGCGATCAGGTCGTGCGCGCGCTCGTAGGCCTCGTAGCCCGCGCCGGTGGAGCCCGACCAGCGCAGCTCGGTGCGGTAGCGGTGGACCGGCGTCGGATCCGGGCCGGCCTCGTCGGCCATCAGCCCGTGTAGGACGCCGAGCCGGGGACGGGCGTCGCCGCGGGCGGGCCGTCGGTGGAGGGCGTCGTCGTCGTGGTGGTGGTCGAGGTCGGCGGCTCCACCGGCAGCTCGATCGGCTCGCGATCGGGGATCACGTCGGTGAAGTCGGTGGCCACCGAGACCGCCGGCGTGTCCTCGAGGGCGGTGGACACGACGCGGAAGTCGGCGGTGGCCCCCTCGGCCGTGAGGGTCACCACGGCGTAGCCGCGCTGGCGCCCGTTGACGTAGCGCACCCACGGCAGCTTTGACACCGAGCCCTCCAGCAGGCCCACGAGCGCGGCGTCGGCCGAGCTGCTGATCGACGTCCCGATGACCTCGTAGGCGATGTCGGGAGCATCGGGGTCCTCGTAGTCGAGCCGGACCGACGACGCCCCGCCGACGTGGATGTCGCCGGTGACCACGAGCGGGTTGCGCACCCGGTTGGCCACCAGGCTGCGCAGCAGGCGCTGGCGGGCGGCGACGTAGCCGTCCCACTGGTCGAAGTTGTAGACGGCAACCGAACCGGTCGAGAACGGGGTGGACGACATCACCGTCTGGTTGGCGATCACGTTCCAGCGGGCGTCGGTGGCGGCGAACGCGTCGTCGAGCCACGCCTCCTGGGCGGCGCCCAGCATCGTCCGGGACTCGTCGAACACCTCGTCGTTGGTCGGCCCCGCCGTGGCGCCGCCGGGGTACAGCGAGCGGTACTGGCGACCGTCGAGCACGTAGATCCGCAGCAGGTCGGAGTGCTCCACCACCCGGTGCAGCACGTAGTCGGGCCCGCTCGGCGGCGGGAGGCGCACGGGCTGGTGCTCGAACCAGGCTTGGAAGGCGTCGGCTCGGCGGGCCCGGTAGGCGGCGATCGCCCCTGGGTCGCCGGCTGCCTCCCCGTCGGGGCCGTAGTCGCCGAGGACGTTGTTGGCCACCTCGTGGTCGTCCATGGTCACGATCCAGGGGAACCGGTGGTGGGCGGCCTGCAGGTGCGGGTCGGCCTTGTAGAGCTCGTAGCGGGCCCGGTAGGTGGCCAGGTCCTGGGCGAGGGGCAGCGGCGTGGGCCGCACGCCGCCCGAGCTGGGCTTCTCGTAGATGTAGTCGCCCAGGAACGCCACGAAGTCCACGTCCTCGGCGGCCAGGAACTCGTGGGCCACGTAGAAGCCCGAGCTGTAGTTCTGGCAGGAGGCGATGGCGAAGCGGACCTGGGCGGGGGCGACGCCGGCGCCGGGGAACGTGCGGGTGCGGCCCACCGGCGACGAGCGGCCGTCGACGCTGAACGAGTACCGATACCAGGTGTCGGGATCGAGCCCGTCGACCTCCACGTGCACCGAGTGCCCGAGCGCGGCGACGGCGGGAGCGGTGCCCGATGCGATCAGCGCGTCGGTCGCCACGTCGCGGACGACCCAGTCGACGGCGACGTCGTCGGATGGCAGCGCATCACCGCCCGTGGGCGCCACGAGGCGGGTCCAGAGCACCACGCCCGTGGCGGTCGGATCGCCGGAGGCCACCCCCAGGGGGAACAGCTCGCCGGTGGGCAGCGCGGCCGCTCGGGCCCGAGCGGCCGCGAGCGACCTCGGGTCGACCATCGCGGCGGTCGCGGTGGCGAGGGCGGCGGCCAGGAAGGCGCGCCGGCTGGTGCCGGTGGAGGTCGGTCGGTCGGTCACGAAGCGTCCCCTCGCGTCGTCGGTCTCCGCAGTGTCGCAGACCCGGCCCGGCGCGCGCGACGCTCGCTCGGGGGATCAGCCGCCGGCGGTGGTGGGGGCGTCCGAACCCGAGCCCGAGCCCGAGCCCGAGCTCGGGGACGTGGTGGCCTCGGTGGTCGTCGTCGGCGGCTCGAAGGGTTCGATCCCGCCCTCTGCCATGGCGTTGGCGAGCACCCACTTGAGGGCCGTGGGCGCGGCGTTCTCGTCGAGGTGGACGCCGTCGCGCGTGCGCACGGGGCGGCAGCGGTCGCGCCCGTCGGGGCACAGGTACCGGCCGAAGTCGATCGTGGGGGTGCCGGTGGCCTCGGCCGCCTCGCTCAGGGTCTGACGCACGCAGTCCATCCGGTCGAGGTGGTCGGGCGGGTTGATCCAGATCGACATCCGGTCGCCCCAAGCGGGCAGGGCCAGCACGACCGCGTCGGCGCGCTCCTGCAGCCAGCGGAGGCGCTCCTCGATGTCGTTGCGGTAGAAGTCCGCGGCCACCGCCTCGCACGGACCGTGGAAGGCGCCGTCGAGCTGGCGGTCGAGCACCGCGTGGCCGCCCACCATGAGGATCGCCAGGTCGGCCTGGGCGCCGAAGTACTGCGGGTACTGGCTGGGCCAGCCGGTGCACGCCTCGGGCACCGGGACGAGGTCGCCGGTGCGCGAGCGAGCCGGGGGCGTCCCGGCCGCGCCGTCGCAGGCCGGGAGCGTGCCGTTGACCAGCGTGATCTCGTCGGGGTCGAGCGACATGGCGCCGTCGCGCAGCATGAACGCGGGCAGCGAATCGCCGAGGAGCACCACGGTGGGAGGCCCGACCGTGCCGGCCGCCTCGGTGGGCGTCGAGCTCACCACGGCCGCCGCGTCCACCGCCTCGGGAGCGTCGGCCGCGGGCGGGACGGCGACGAGCACGATCACGAGGCAGACGGCCAGGGCGGCGAGGCCGGCGCCGATGACCGCGCCGTGGGGGACGAGCGGCCGACCCCGGCGCAGCGGCTGCTCGATCAGCCGGTAGGAGACGACCGCGACGGCGACCGACGCCGCCACCCGGGCGCCGAACAGCGGCACGGGGGCCCAGTCGACGCGGGGCAGGTCGAGGAGCACGACGACCGGCCAGTGGTAGAGGTACAGCCCGTAGCTGATGAGGCCCAGCCACCGCAGCGGGGCGAAGGAGAGGGCGCGGGCGAACGGGCCGGGCCGGGCGGCGACGCGCACCAGGACCGCCGACGCGACGGCGAAGGCGGCGAGGCCGCCGCCCACGATCCAGCCGTCGGTGACGTGGGCGAGGCGCCAGGCGGCGACGGTGATCGCCAGCGCGACCACCGCGGCCCCGGTCTGCCAGCGCGGGGCGCGGCCGGCGCCGGCCCGGGTGCGGCAGGCCAGCAGCATGCCGATGGCGATCTCCGGCGCCCGGCTGATCGTGGCGTAGTACGCGAGGTCGGCATCGTCGACGATCTGGCAGAAGGCGACGCCGACCACGACCACGAGCGCGGCGCCGATCGCCAGGCGGTTGCGGACCAGCCACGGGGCCCGCCAGGCGAGGAGGGCGGCCACGATCGGCAGCACCACGTAGAACTGCTCCTCGATGGCGAGCGACCACAGGTGGGTGAGCGGCGACGGCGCGGCGAAGAGCTCGGCGTAGGACTGGTCTCGAGCGATCTGCACCCAGTTCGCCGAGTAGGTGAGCCCGCCGACCAGGTCGGCGCGCAGGTCGCCGCCCAGCTCGGTGAGCTTGGACGCCACCACGACGCCGAGCGTGGTGACCACGAGCGCCGGGACCAGCCGGCGGATGCGGCGAGCCCAGAAGGCGGCCATCCCGACGCGCCGGTCGTGGCGGACCTCGACCAGCACGAGGGAGGTGATCAGGTAGCCCGACAGCGTGAAGAAGAGCGACACGCCGAGGAACCCGCCGGGCAGCCACCCGGCCGGTGCGGCGTGGAACACGACGACGGCGGCCACGGCCAGGCCGCGGAGCCCGTCGAGCCCGGGCGCGTGGGGGATGCGCGGCCGCCGGTCGACCGGCGGTGCATCGTCGGCGATGACCGTGACCTGGGGATCGACCTCGCCGACGACGTCGTCGGGCTCGTCGGACGGAGAGCCGGGCGGGGGCGCTGCGGTGGTCTGGGTCATGGGTGGGGGTGGGCGGCCGCCGGGGACCGGCCGCCGTCGATTCTTCCACGCGGCCCCGTGGCGCCCCTACCGCGCCGGGACGATCGCCGCGCTGGCCAGCGCGGCCACCGCGAGCAGCCGTGCGCCCCGATCGACCGCGCCGGTGGCGCCGGCGGCGCCGATGGAGAGCACCGACCCGGCCGATCCGATGCTGAGCACCGAACCCGCGGAGGCGATCGACAGCACCGATCCGGCGGACGCGATCGACAGGGCCGAGCCGGCGGACGCGACCGACCACGTCGACGCGACCGAAGCGATCGACCGGTGGCTCCAGGCCGACCAGCGCGAGCGGTCCGACGCCCAGGATCGGGTGTCCACGTCGCCTCGCACGGTGCCGACCGTACCGAGCCGGGAGGGCCGCCGGTAGGTTTGGCCGCGATGGCCGCCCCGACCGCACCCCAGCTGCGCCCGGCGCTGCGGCGCAAGGCCCCGGGGCTGGCGGTGGAGCGTGGGCTGTGGGCCGAGGGCCACGACGTCGTGGTCGGGGTCGACGAGGTCGGACGGGGCTCGTGGGCGGGTCCGCTCACCATCGGCGCGGTCGTGCTGCCCAAGGACCGGCGGGTCAACAAGGTCCGCGACTCGAAGCAGCTCACCGAGCGCGAGCGCGAGGCGCTCTTCGACCGGATCGCCGACTGGTGCGTCGCCTGGTCGGTGGGTCACGCCTCGCACGTCGAGTGCGACGAGCTCGGCATGAGCGACGCGCAGCGCCTGGCGGCGCGGCGGGCCATCGAGGGCCTCGGCGTGCGCCCCGACCGGGTGCTGATCGACGGTCGATGGGACTTCGTCGGCGGGGGGATCACCCAGATGATCGTCAAGGGCGATGCGTCCTGCCTGTCGATCTCGGCGGCGTCGATCCTCGCCAAGGTCACCCGCGACCGGATGATGCGCCTCGAGGACGAGCACTACCCGGCGTACGACTTCGCCTGGAACAAGGGCTACCC
>JAGQSL010000341.1 GCA_020439525.1 Acidimicrobiales bacterium
CCGACTACATGATGAGCTCGTCGAGCCGTGGGGTGGGGCCGGCCAACCGCTCGATGCTCGAATCGGCCCGGGGCGCCCTCCAGGTCGCCGAGGCGGCCCTCGCGTCCCTGCCGGGTGCCGCCGACCGGGCCCGGCGCCGGGCCGAGCTGCTCGATCGGCGCGACGCCGTGTCGCCCCGGGTGGCGGCGCTGATCGGCCACGAGCCCACCGGCCCCGAGGCGGAGGACGAGCTCCGCTCGCTGCGCGAGCCGGCCGCACCCGACGAGGCCGCCATGGCCGAGCTGGCGCGCGAGCTCGAGGCCGTCGGCATCGCGGTGGGGCCCGAGCCCTACGAGCGCGACGACCTGGTGCTGCTCGCCCGGGCCTACGTGAGCGAGCACGAGGGCGGCGCGGTGCGGCGCCAGGAGCTCGACGACGCCCTGGCCGCCCTCGACGAGGCGATCGCCACGATGCGCGGCGCCCACGAGCGAGGCCAGCAGGAGGTCCCCGAGCACGGACCGCTGCCCGAGCTGGCCGAGCCCGTCGAGGCGACGAGCGACGAGGGCGACGACGCCGAGGCCCAGGCGCGCACGCTGCGCGAGGCGCGCTGGGCCGAGGTCGAAGCGGCCCGTGCGGCGGTCACCGAGGCCGAGGCGCGCGTCGCCCGCCACCGCGAGGCCAGCGAGTCGCTCGCTCGCCTGGAGGCCGAGCTGAGCGCCGCCGGCATCGAGGAGGAGGCCGCGGCCGCCGCCGTGGCGACGGCCGAAGCCGACGTCGCCCTCGCCGAGGGCTCCGCCTACGAGGCGGCCGTCACGGCTGCGGCCGAGGCGGAGTCGGCGCTCGCCCGCTCCACGGGGCGCGAGGAGGAGGCGCGACGCGCCCTCGAGACCTTCGACGGCGCCAACACGGTCACCGCGCTCGTGCAGGCGGCCGAGGCGCGCGTCGCCAACGCGGAGCGGCTCGTCACCGAGGCCGCCGCGGCCGAGCAGTCCACGGCGGCATCGCTGGCCGAGGTCGACGCCGCGTTCGCGGCGGCGGCCGCGCTCGAGCAGCAGGCCCTCGCCGAGGCCGAGTCGGTCGATCGCCAGCAGCTCGTCGACGACCTCGATTGGGCGCTGCTCTCGCGGCTCGCCGCCGTCCGCTCGGTGGGCCTGGCCGGCTCGGTGCCGCTCGTGCTCGACGAGCCCTTCGCCGTGCTCGACGACGACGAGCTCACCAGCGTGCTCGACCGCTTGGCCCGGCTCGCCGACGCCGTGCAGATCGTCCTGGTCACCGACCGCGAGGCGGCCGTGGCCTGGGCAGCCCAGGCGGGCTCGCAGCGGGCGCTGGTGCGCTCGAGCTGAGCGCGGCGCCGGCTCAGGCGTACTCGGTGCCCTGCGCTCGCGCCTGGCTCTCGACGATCTCGGCCCGGGCCTTGTCGCGCCCCTCGAAGCCGCGGGTGTTGGCGAACTTGCCGGGCTCGAGCTGCTTGTAGACCTCGAAGAAGTGCTCGATCTCGTCGGTCAGGTGGTCGGGCAGCTGGTCGATGTCCTGCACGTGGTCCCACCGAGGGTCGCCGTGGGGGACGCAGATGATCTTGGCGTCGGGACCGGCGTCGTCCTCCATCCAGAACACGCCCACCGGGCGGGCCCGGATACGACAGCCGGGGAACGTCGGCTCTTCGAGGATGACCAGGGCATCGAGGGGGTCGCCGTCCTCGCCCAGGGTGTGGTCGATGTAGCCGTAGTCGGCGGGGTACACGGTGGCCGAGAAGAGGCGGCGGTCGAGCCAGATCTCGCCGGTCTCGTGGTCGATCTCGTACTTGTTGCGGCTGCCGCGGGGGATCTCCACGACCACCGGGATGGGCGTGGCGTCAGACGGGGGGAGCTCGGCCATCTCCCCAGCATGCCACCGGCCGTGAGCGGCCCGAACCGGTGCGGTGGCCTGCGAGGGCGTCCCGCTAGGGTCGGCCCATGGAGTTCCGTCGGATCACGAACCTGCCGCCGTACGTCTTCACCATCATCGATGGCCTGAAGATCGAGGCTCGGCGCGCCGGGATCGACGTGGTCGACCTGGGGTTCGGCAACCCCGACCTCCCGTCGCCGCAGGTGGCCGTCGAGAAGCTCTCGGAGGCCGCCCACAACGCTCGGAACCACCGCTACTCCTCGAGCCGCGGCATCCCCAAGCTGCGCGAGGCCGTCGCCGACCTCTACCTCCGTCGCTTCGGGGTCGCCCTCGATCCCGACCGCGAGGTCATCTCCACCATCGGGGCCAAGGAGGGCTTCAGCCACCTCATGTGGGTGCTGCTCCAGCCCGGCGACGCCGCGCTCGTGCCCTCGCCCAGCTACCCGATCCACATCTGGGGCCCGCTGTTCGCCGGGGCCGACGTGCGCGAGATCCCCATGTCGACCGACACGGACTTCTTCGAGAACATCCAGGAGGCCTACGAGTACTCCTGGCCCAAGCCGCGGGTGATCGTGCTGTCGTTCCCGCACAACCCCACCACGGCCTGCGTCGACCTCGACTTCTTCCAGCGGGTGGTGGACTTCGCCCGCGAGAAGAACGTGCTCATCGTGCACGACAACGCCTACGCCGAGCTGGGCTTCGACGGCTACGAGCCGCCCAGCATCCTCCAGGCCGAGGGGGCCAAGGAGTGCGCCGTCGAGCTCTACTCGATGACCAAGTCGTTCTCGATGGCCGGGTGGCGGGTGGCCTACCTCGTGGGCAACAGCGAGGTGGTGCAGGCGCTGGCCAAGCTCAAGAGCTACCTCGACTACGGCACGTTCCAGCCGATCCAGATCGCCGCCACGGTCACGCTCAACGAGGACCCCGAGCACCCGCGCGAGGTGCAGCCGATCTACCAGGCTCGCCGCGACGCCCTGTGCGACGGGCTCCACCGCATCGGCTGGGAGATCGAGCCGCCGCGGGGCACGATGTTCGCCTGGGCGCCCATCCCCGAGCCCTACCGCGAGATGGGCTCGGTCGAGTTCGCCTCGTTCCTCGTGCAGGAGGCCCAGGTGGCCACCTCGCCCGGCGTCGGGTTCGGCCCCGGCGGCGACGGCCACGTGCGCTTCGCGCTCATCGAGAACGAGCAGCGCATCGGCCAGGCCATGCGAGGCCTGAAGAAGGCCCTCACCAAGCTGGGCTGAGCACCCGCCGCGGCCCCGCCCTCAGCGGCGGCCGAGGAGGCCGTGCAGGCAGAAGCTCACCGCGGTGTCGATGACCTCGTCGGTGGGCTCGAGCACCCCGCGGTGCACGAGGTGCACCAGGTGGGTGTGGACGCCGAGGAGGGCGTGGGAGAGCAGCACCGGGTCGCCCGGCGCGATCTCGCCGGCGTCCATGGCGGCCCGCAGCTGGGTGGCCGCGTCCTTCACGGCCACGCTCTCGCCCTTGCGGAGCCCGTCGCTGAAGCGCTCGTCGGTGGCGGCGAACTGGAACAGGCGGAAGTAGTCGGCGTGATCGATCGACCAGCGCATCGACGCCCGGATGCCCCGCTCGATGCGCTCGGAGGGGGTGGCCGCATCGGCGAGCGCAGCCCGCTGTCGGCGGCGGAGGTCGAGCTGGGCGTCGGCCAAGATGGCCCGCAGCAGCGCCTCCTTCGAGTCGAAGTACCAGTAGAAGACGCCCTTGCCGACGCCCATGCCCTCGGTGATCTCGGCCACCGAGGTGGGGTGGAAGCCGTTCTCGGCGAAGCGGCTGGTGGCGTAGGCCATCAGCTGGCGCCGCCGCTCCTCGCCCCGCTGGGTCAGCTGTCGGTCCACGAGCCGGGCACGGTACGGCCCACTTGACCGATCGGTCAAGTGGGGCGCGAGAACACCCCAGGGACGAAACGTTGCGTTCACACGCGACCCCTAGGGTCGGGGCCATGGAGACCTACGTCCTGCGCGTCTGGCTGCCCGACCGCCCGGGCGCGCTCGGGGCGGTGGCCAGCCGCATCGGCGCCGTGAAGGGCGACGTCACCGGCATCGAGATCCTCGAGACCGGAGCGGGGCAGGCGGTCGACGAGCTGGTGGTCCGCCTGCCCGACGCCACCCTGGTCGACCTCCTCGTCAGCGAGGTCCGCCAGGTCGATGGCGTGCAGGTCGAGGAGGTGCGTGCGGTGGGGCCCGCCGGCCACGATCCCCGCAGCGCCACGCTCGAGACCGCGGCGCAGCTCGTCGGGGCCACCTCGCGCGCCGAGCTGCTGGAGGTGGCCCGCGACGTGGCGCCCGTGTCGCTCCAGGCGTCGTGGGTGGCGGTCGTCGACCTCGAGACCTCCGACGTGCTGGCGGCGGGGGAGCGGTCGCCCACCGCGTCGTGGATCGGCGCCTTCGTGCACGGCGCCCGCAGCGCGGAGCAGCTGGGGAGCCCGGAGGTCCGTCCCGACAGCGCCGGCAGCGACGTGATCTGGGCGAAGCTCCCCGAGGTCGACCTGGCCGTGGTCGCCGGTCGTGAGCGGATCGCCTGGCGCGAGCGCGAGAAGCGCGAGCTCGATGCCCTCGCCCACATCGTGGCCATCCGGTGGTCGGAGCTGCCCTCCGACGCGTGACCGCTCAGGCGTCGGCGCTGGTGGCCCAGCCGCGGGCGCGGTCGACCGCCTGGAGCCAGCGGGCGTGGAGGGCGTCGGCCGCCCGCCGGTCGGCCGCGGGGGTGAACTCGGCGGCCGGCACCCAGTTGGCCTCGATGTCTGCGGTGGACGACCACACGCCCTCGGCCAGCCCGGCGAGGTAGGCGGCGCCGAGCGCGGTGGTCTCCTGCACCGCCGGGCGGCGTACCGGCACCCCGAGCTGGTCGGCCT
>JAGQSL010000342.1:0-2057 GCA_020439525.1 Acidimicrobiales bacterium
CGCAGTCGTCCACCAGCTGCTCGCTGGGCTTGGTGCCGAGCAGGCCGATGCCGCCGGTGGTGTTGGGGTGGTCGTCGGGCACGACCGCCTTGCCGGGCAGGGTCTTGATGATCGGCGCACCGAGGCGCTCGGACAGCTCGGCCACCTCCTCGCGGGCGTGGAGGGCGCCGACGCCGGCGAGGATCGCCGGCCGCTCGGCCGCCTCGAGCAGGGCCACGGCGGCGGCCACGGACTCGGCATCGGGCTCGAGGTGCGGGCGGCTGCGCCCGACGCCGGTGGTGGGCGAGGAGGCCGGCGCCGGGTGGGCGAACGGGTCCTGGTCCACCGGCGCCAGCTGCACGTCGTTGGGGAACGTGAGGTGCGACACGGTCTGCTTGGCCAGGGCGTTGCGGATGGCCAGGTCGACCACGCTCGGCATCTGCTGGGGGTTGTTGACCTGGAGGTTGTAGTCGGCCACGTCCTGGTACAGCAGCGGCAGGTGCACCTCCTGCTGGTAGCGGGTGCCGAGCACCGACGTCTCCTGCATGCCGGTGATGGCGAGCACGGGGGCGTGGTCGAGCTTGGCGTCGTAGAGGCCGTTCAGCAGGTGGATGGCACCGGGGCCCGAGGTGGCGCAGCACACGCCGAGGCGACCGGTGGCCTTGGCGTGGGCGGTGGCCATGAAGGCAGCGGCCTCCTCGTGGTGGACGAGCACGAACTCGAGCTCGTCGGATGCTCGGCGGAAGCCCTCCATGAGCCCGTTGATCCCGTCGCCGGGGAGGCCGTAGACGGTGTCCACCCCCCACGCCACCAGTCGCCTCGCCAGGCTCTCTCCCACGGTCTGCTCCATCGCGCGCTCCTCTCATCGGGCCATGGGGGGACTTCCCCGGGCATCGGCCCGGCAACCAAGGCGCCCGGTGTGTGTCGGTCGGGACGGGCGTGGGAAGTCCGATGCCGTGCCCCTCTCCGCGCTGCCTCCGGTCGATGACCTGCAGACGACGGTGCTGCGCATCCCCACCGAGGCGCCCGAGTCCGACGGGACCGCGACGTGGGACGCCACGACGATGCTCGTCGTCGAGGTGCGCGCCGGCGACGAGACGGGCCTCGGCTACAGCTACGGATCGCCGGCGGCGGCGGCGGTGGTGCACGAGCACCTCGCCTCGGTCGTGCGCGACCGCCCGGTGGACGAGCGGCCCGCCACCTGGCTGGCGATGTACGGCGCCCTGCGCAACGCCGGCGCGCCCGGCATCGGCGCCACGGCGATCTCCGCGGTCGACATCGCCCTGTGGGACCTGCACGCCCGGCTCCTCGACCGCCCCCTGGGCGACCTGCTGGGCCGAGCGCGCGATGCGGTCCCCGTCTACGGCAGCGGCGGTTTCACCTCGATGGACGACGACGAGCTGCGAGACCAGGTGGCGGGCTGGGCCGAGGCCGGCATGGCTGCGGTGAAGGTGAAGGTCGGGCGCCGCCCCGATGACGACCCGCGCCGCGTCGCCCTCGTGCGCGACGCCGTGGGGCCCGACGTGCGCCTGATGGTCGACGCCAACGGTGCGCTCGAGGTGTCGGGCGCGCTCGCGCTCGCCGAGGCCCTCGCCGGGTGCGGGGTGCGCTGGTTCGAGGAGCCGGTGTCGTCGGACCACGTGCACGACCTGCGGCTGCTGCGCGAGCGGGTGCCGCCGGCGATGGAGGTGGCCGCCGGCGAGTACGGGTGGAGCCCGTGGGCCTACGACGCCCTGATCGGCGAGCAGGCCGTGGACGTGCTGCAGGCCGACGTGACCCGCTGCGGCGGCATCACCGGCTTCCTCCAGGTGGCGGCCCGCGCCGAGCAGGCCCACCTGCCGGTGTCCGCCCACTGCGCCCCGCAGGCCAGCCTGGCCGTGGCCGCCGCGGCCCCCGCCGTGCGCGACCTCGAGTGGTTCGCCGACCACGCCCGGCTCGAACCGATGGTCTTCGACGGCGCCGTGCTCCCGAGCGGCTCCGCCCTCCCGGTGCCCGGCGACCGGCCGGGCCACGGCCTGGCCCTGCGCCGGCCCGACATCGATCGGTGGCGGGCGTGAGCGCGACCGAGACGCCCGTCG
>JAGQSL010000342.1:2130-2353 GCA_020439525.1 Acidimicrobiales bacterium
TGGAGGGCGAGGTGCGCTTCGACGACCAGGCGCGGGGCGCCTACGCCACCGATGCCTCGAACTACCGCCAGGTGCCGATCGGCGTGGTGGTGCCGGCGTCGGTGGACGATGCCGTGGCCGCCCTCGGCGTGTGCCGGCGTCGCTCGGTGCCGGTGGTGTCGCGAGGGGGCGGGACGAGCCTGGCGGGGGAGTGCACCAACGTCGCCGTCGTCGTCGACTGGTC
>JAGQSL010000004.1:0-3795 GCA_020439525.1 Acidimicrobiales bacterium
AGCAGCAGCGCGTCGCGGTGGCCCGGGCGCTGGCCAGCAAGCCGGCGATCATCTTCGCCGACGAGCCCACCGGCAACCTCGACTCGCGCTCGAGCTCGGAGATCCTCGGGTTCATGCGCCGAGCGGTCGACGACTACGGCCAGACCATCGTGATGGTCACCCACGACCCCGTCGCCGCCTCCTACGCCGACCGGGTGCTGATCCTCGCCGACGGCAAGATCGTGCAGGAGATCCAGCAGCCGACCACCGACTCGGTGGTCGAGGCCATGAAGCACCTGGGGGACTGACGTGGTCCGCCACACCCTCCGCTCCCTCTGGGACCACAAGCGACGGCTGATCTCGACGTGCATCGCCGTCGTCTTGGGCGTCGCCTTCATGGCCGGCACGCTCGTCTTGTCCTCCACGGTCAACAACGTGTTCGACGACCTCTTCGGGGACCTCGGCAAGAACGTCGACGCGATCGTGCGGGGTGACGTGCTCTTCGAGTCCGACTTCGGCGGCGTCCAGCGCGGCTTCCTCGACGAGTCGGTGATCGGCGCGGTGCGCGACGTGGACGGCGTCGCCAACGCCGAGGGCTCGATCCAGACCGCCCAGATCACCCTGCTCGACTCGAAGGGCGACCCGATGGGCGGCTTCGGTCCGCCCACCATCGTCGGCTCCTGGGACCCCGACGACCAGCTGAGCTCCTACCAGGTGGTCGAGGGCCGAGCGCCCGAGCGCACCGGCGAGGTCATCGTCGACCGCGCCGGCGTGGAGGACGGCGACTTCTCGCTCGGCGACCAGATCGACATGGTGACGCCCAAGGGGACCGTGTCGCTCGAGCTCGTCGGCATCTCGGCCTTCGGCGACGCCGACTCCGCCGGCGGGTCGATCTTCGCCGGTACCACGCTCGAGCAGGCCCAGGACCTCGCCGGCCAGCCCGGCAAGGTCGATTCGGTCGCCGTCCGAGCCGAGGACGGCACCACGCCCGACCAGCTCGTCGCCAACCTGAAGGCGGCCGACCTGGCGCCGAAGGTCGACGTCGTCACGGGCCAGCAGGCGGCCGACGAGAACGCGAGCGACGTGAAGGAGGGCTTCTCCTTCTTCTCGACGATGCTGCTGATCTTCGCCGGCATCGCCCTGTTCGTCGGCTGGTTCATCATCTCGAACACCTTCAACATCCTCGTGGCCCAGCGGACCCGCGAGCTCGCCCTGCTCCGAGCCCTCGGTGCGTCGCGCCGCCAGGTGCTCGGGTCGGTGCTGCTCGAAGCCGTCGTGATCGGCGTGGTCTCGGCCATCTTGGGCTTCCTCGGCGGCGTCGGGCTCGCCAAGCTGGCCTTCTTCGGCCTCGACCAAGCCGGCTTCGGCCTGCCCCAGGCCCCCTTGTCGGTCACCCCGCTGATCGCGGCCTACGCCATGGCCGCGGGCTTGCTGATCACCACGATCGCCGCGGTCGGGCCGGCGGTGCGCGCCACCCGGGTCCCGCCCATGGCGGCGCTGCGCGACGTGGCGATCGACACCACCGGGCACTCGAAGGTGCGGATGGTCGCCTCGGTGGTCCTGCTCGTGCTCGGCGTCGTGTCGATCCTGCCGGCGTTCCGGCCCGATCCCACGTCCAAGGTCATCCCGGGCGTCGGGGGCGGGCTGCTGCTGCTGATCGTCGCGGTGCTCGTGGCCGGGCCGACCATCGCCACGCCGGTGGCCCGCCTGGTCGGCTCGCCGCTGCCCCTGCTGCGGGGCGTCACCGGCACCATCGCCCGCCAGAACGCGGTCCGCAGCCCCCGGCGCACGGCGGCCACCGCCTCGGCGCTCATCATCGGCGTGGCGCTCGTGGCGTTCATCACCATCTTCGCCAGCTCGGCCCAGAAGTCGGTGAACCAGGCGATCGGCTCGGGCTTCAAGGGCGACTACATCGTGCTGCCCATCAACCAGTTCACCTTCGCCGGGGTCAGCCCCGAGCTGAGCGACCAGCTGCGCCAGGTCGACGGCGTGGAGACCGTGACCTCCATCGGGATCGTCCCGGCGCAGCTGACGCTGCCCAACGGTGAGCAGCCCAACTCCGTGCTGGGCGGCATCGACCCGACGACGTTCGAGGACGTCTTCTCGGTGAAGCTCGCCGAGGGCTCGCTCGCCGACCTCACCGACGACGGCATCATCGTCGACCGCTCGGTGGCCAAGGACCAGGACCTGCAGATCGGCGACACCATCGACGTGGTCGCCGTGGGCGGCAAGACGGCCACGCTCACCGTCGAGGTGCTGAGCGACGACCCAGCCCTGCTCGGGCAGTGGACCGTCAGCCGCCAGCGCATCGACGAGCTGTCCACCGAGCCGGCCGACTACCAGCTCGGCATCCTCGCCTCGCCGGGCACGGACGCGGCATCCCTGCGGGCTCCGATCAAGGCGGTGCTCGAGCAGTACCCCACCATGAAGGTCCAAGACCGCGACGAGTTCACCTCGGGCATCGTGCAGTCGATCAGCACGCTCCTCAACGTGATCTACGCGCTGCTGTTCGTCTCGATCATCATCGCCCTCATCGGCATCGCCAACACGCTGTCGCTCAGCATCCACGAGCGCACCCGCGAGCTGGGCCTGCTCCGAGCGGTGGGCATGACCCGCAGCCAGCTGCGCTCGTCGGTGCGATGGGAGGCCACGATCGTGGCCCTGATGGGCACGGTGATCGGCACCCTGCTGGGCGTCGGGCTCTGCTACACGATGGTCCGGGCGCTGGCGAGCCAGGGCATCACCGAGTTCTCGGTGTCGCCCACGTCGATCGTGATCGTCGTGGTCTTCGGCGCCGCCCTCGGGGTCATCGCCTCCATCCGCCCGGCCCGCCGGGCGGCCAAGCTCAACGTGCTCGACGCCATCGCCTCGGAGTAGGTCCGCCGTCGGCGGCGAGCGGCCGGGCGGTCCGCCCGGCTACTCGTCGCCGATCGCGTAGAACTTGCCGCCGCGGGCGCCCACGAAGATCCGGCCCTCGAACACGGCCGGGGTCGACTCGATGCAGCCCTCGAGCTGCACCGTCCACAGCTCGGGCGGATCGACGTCGGGATCGGACACGTCGAAGGCGTGCAGCACGCCGCTGCAGTCGCCCAGGATCATCACGTCGTCGACCACCACCGGCGACTGCCACGTGGGGCCGGGGAGCTTCTTCTCCCAGACCACCTCGCCGGTGTCCTGGCGGACGCCGAGCACGCGGCCGTGGTTGGTGCCCACGTAGACCATCCCGTTCCACAGCGCCGGCGTGGCCCAGATGCCGTAGCAGTTGACCTCTTCGCAGGCCCCCTGGGGCGGGTCGCTCGCCGGATCGTGCACCGACCACACCAGTGGATCGTCGGGCTTCGACGGGTCGAGCTTCATCAGCTGGCCCACCTCGTCGCTGCGGTCGTAGGTCGAGGCCCGCTCGCGCTCGGACGCCACGTAGAGCATCCCGTCGCCGTCGATCACCACCGAGGCATCGGTGTCGTCGCCGGTCCAGAACCGGAACACCCGCTCGGGGTCCTTGCCGTCCTTCACGCCCGAGATGTCCCACCCCTGCACCAGCCCGCCGGAGTTGGCGAAGTACACGGTGTTGCCCGAGATGGCGAGCGAGTTCTCCACCGACACGTCGTTCACGCGCGCCCCCGAGCCGGCCAGGTCCGAGAGCAGCTCGTCGTCCCAGCCGACGCCTTGGAACACGATCTCGGGGTCGACCTGCACCAGGCCGGCGTCGTCCATCGTGCGGTTGAGCTTGATGACGAACCACAGCCCGTTCTCGCCGCCCTCGAACAGGTAGTCGTCGATCACGAGCGGCGAGCTGTCCCAGTCGTTGTTCCACTT
>JAGQSL010000004.1:3911-4198 GCA_020439525.1 Acidimicrobiales bacterium
ACCGAGCCCTTGATGATGTCGCCCATGGGGAAGGGCGTGAGGATGTCGGACCCGTCGGCCGCATCCATGAAGTGGATGTTCGAGTCGTAGGCCCCGAAGCTCAGCCAGGTGCGCCCGTCTTGCTCCCAGAGCGACGGTTGGCCGGTCCAGCCCGAGCCGCACCACGTCTTGGCCACCCCGCCCACCGGCGAGTTCGAGCACATGCCGCCGCTCTCGGGGTAGGTCCAGAGGACCTTGGGGTCCTTCGGCACCGGCCCGAGGCCGTAGTAGGTCCGCGTCGGGTTGCC
>JAGQSL010000004.1:4236-4508 GCA_020439525.1 Acidimicrobiales bacterium
GGCCCGAGCTGGCCGGGTCGACCCAGCCGTCGTAGTCGCGCTCGGGCGCGAGCCCGTCGGCGGCCGGCTTCGACGTGCCCCCCGACGAACCGTCGCCGGACCCGCTGCCTCCCGACGAGCCGTCCCCATCGCCCGCCGAGGAGCCGTCCTTCGACGCCGTCGTCGAGGTCGCGTCGCTGCCGCCGAGCACGCTCGAGCAGCCCCACGCCACCAGGGCGAGCACGAGCAGGAGGGCGCCGCCCGCGAGGAGGCGGTTGCGCGCCACCTCGCGC
>JAGQSL010000343.1 GCA_020439525.1 Acidimicrobiales bacterium
GTCGCCGTCCTCGTAGGCGTTGGTCCAGTGCAGGACGTAGGTGGGGTCGGCCTCGAACCACACCACGTCGTCGGGCCCGCCCCGACGGGGCAGCACCCCGAAGCGTGACGGCGCGTCGTGCATCCGAACGGCGTGCACGCCTCGCTCGAGCAGGTCCTCGTCCCAGTGCATGGGCAGGTCGTTGACCACCACGTACCGCTCGGTGATGGCGATGTCGTGGGGCAGCCGGGGGCCCGGAAGCGGCACCGGCGTGTAGTGGACGAGCGCGCCCCTGCGGTCGAGGACGCCCACGTGGAGGTAGGGGGCCGCCTTGCCGTAGTTGAAGAAGACCAGCTCACCGGTGGCCGGATCGAGCTTGGTGTGGGCCGACACGCCCTCGTCGGGGAACCAGCCGTCCCACGACGCCGTGCCCCGGGTCTCGAGCGAGTCGGGGTCGAGGCGGTAGAGGTCGCCGCACTGCCAGAACGAGGTGAGCAGCTCGCCGGCGTGCACCACGAGGTCGGTGCTCGACGCGTCCTTCATCGCACCGCGCGCCGTGCGCCCGTCGGTGCGCTCGGCCTTCTTCGGGTTCTCGGCCAGGCCGGCCCAGAGCGATCGCCCCGCCTCCTGCTCGGCGACCAGCCCCGTGGTGCGCACGAACCGGTTCCGGTACGACGCTCGCCCGCCACCGAAGCGGATGGCGTGCACCATGCCGTCGCCGTCGAAGGGGTGGTAGGCCGAGATCGCCTCGTGCAGCGGGTTCTCGGTGTTGCGGGCGTAGAGGCCCTCGAGGTCCTCGGGGATGGCGCCCTCCACCACCTCGACGTCGTCGACGCTCCACTCCACGTGCTGGGGCCGCCAGGCGCCCGAGCGGTACGGGTGGGCGTCGTCGTCGGGCAGGGTGCGGGTGAGCCGGTCGACCTCGATGGCGGTCACGCGGGGGTCCTCTCGATCACGAGCGAGCAGACGGTGGCGGTGCTCCCGCCGATGTTCAGCGTGGCGACCCGCTCGACGCCCTCGACCTGGGTGGCGCCGGCCGTGGCGGTGACCTGGCGGAGGGCGTCGACCGCCATGCGGATGCCGGTGGCGCCCACGGGGTGGCCGCCGCCGATCAGGCCACCGCCGGGGTTCACGGAGATCCGGCCGTCGCGCTCGAGGTCGCCGCCCTCGATCGCCCGCCACGACTCCCCCGGCGCCGTGATGCCGGTGTGGTCGATGGCCAGGTACGCCGAGGGGGTGAAGCAGTCGTGGACCTCCAGGGCGCCGAGGTCGTCGACCGAGCCGAGCCCGGCGCGACCGAGGGCGTCGGCGAACGCGTCCCGCACGTGAGGCATCACGAGCGGCCCCTCGGCGCTGCGGTCGAGCTTGTCGTGGAGCGGGAGGCCGACGGTCCGGTGCCCCCAGCCGGTGATGCGGGCGGCACCTCGGCCGAGCGCGTCGGGGTGGTCGCGCACCCAGGCGTCGGAGGCGAGCACGACCGCCGCGCCGCCGTCGGTGACCTGGCTGCAGTCCGTGCGGCGGATGCGGCCGGCCACCACCGGGTTCACCTCGTCGTCGGCCGAGAAGCTGGCGTCGCCGAAGTGCCAGCCCCGGGTCTGGGCGTTCGGGTTGTCGCGCCCGTTGCGCATGGCCATCTCGGCGAAGGCCCGCAGGTGGGCCTCGTCGAGGCCGTAGCGCCGGTCGTACTCGTCGGCCAAGTCGGAGAACGCCTGCGGCCAGATGTAGGTCGGGCTCCCCTCGTGGCCGACCCAGCTGGCGGCGCCGAGGTGCCGCGCGGCCACGTCGCCGGGCACGGTGCGCTCCAGCTCGACGCCGACCACGAGGGCCACGTCGTGGCGCCCGGCCTCCAGCTCGGCCATGGCGGCGAGGATCGCCACCGTCCCCGATGCGCACGCCGCCTCGTGGCGGGCGGCCGGCAGGCCCCAGAGGTCGTCGTCGACGGTGGCGGGCATGGCGCCGAGGTGGCCCTGGCCGGTGAACAGCTGGCCGAACGCGTTGCCGACGTGGACGGCGCCCACGTCGCGGGCGCCGATGCCGGCGTCGTCGAGCGCACCCCGCACCACCTCGGCGGTCAGCCCGTCGAAGCCCACGCCCTCGCGCGTGAGGTTGCGGGCGAAGTCGCTCTGGTACCCGCCCAGGATCCAGATCCCCTGCTGCGCCATGCGCTCCCCTGCGTCGCTCGACCGGCGCCCGAGCGTACCGGCGGCCCTCCTAGGGTGGCGACCGTGCCCCGCCGTGGTCTGCTGCTCGCCGCCGTCGTGCTGCTCGTCCTCGGCGCCGCAGCCGTCGGCGCGGCCACCCGGCCGAGCGAGGACCGGGTCGCGCTGGCCATCCACCGCGCCGAGCGCCTCGACACCGGGGTGGTGATCTACGAGGTCGAGTGCGCCACCGACCTCGACCTCGGCTACGGCACCGACCCGCTCGGCTCGGGCCTCGGCCAGATCACGGTGTGGGGCCGCCCGGCCGTCGGTCGGTGCACGGGCACGATCGGCGACAACGACCAGGGCGCCGACCGCTTCGTCGACGGCGCCACCAGCCAGGTGGTCGAGATCGAGGGGCTCACGATGGCCGAGCTCGGGCAGGAGCGCCAGGACCAGCCCGGGGGCTGAGCCCGAACACCGTGTCACCCGTCGGCGGGGGCGGTGGGCTCTGATGGGTGTGATGACCGAGCCGGCGGCGGATGCCCCACCCGAGGCCTGGGCGCCCGAGGACGTCGCGCTCTACCGAGCCCAGGCGCCGCGCCTGCTCGCGCTGGCCGCCGCCCTGGCCGGGCCGTCGGAGGCCGACGACGTGGTGTCCGCCGCCGTGCTGCGCTCGTTCACGACCCCAGGCTGGCGCGACGTGGCCGAGCCGGCCGCGTACCTCACCCGGGCGGTGGTCAACGAGGTGCGCAGCGGCCACCGACGCTCGCTGCGACGCAGTGCCCGTGAGGCTCGCTACGCGCTCGGTCGCCCGAAGGCCGATCGACCCGCCGACCACGACCCGCCCGACCCGGCGCTGCTCGCCGCGCTGGCCCACCTCCCGCTGCGCCAGCGGGCGGTCACGTTCCTCACCTACTGGGCCGACCTCACCCCGGCCGACGTCGCCGCCGAGCTCGGCATCTCCGAGGGCTCGGTCCGCAAGCACCTCGCCCGGGCGCGCGCCACGTTGCGCCGGGAGCTCGGATGAAGGAGGCCCCCATGGACCCGCACGACGACGACCTCGCCGAGCGCCTGCGCGACGGCTTCGGTTCGCTGGCCCGCGCCGCAGGCTCGCCCTCCCCGCTCCCCGATCGGCCGGAGGCGCCCGTGCCGGCGAGCCGGCCGGCGGTGGCCCGGCCCCTCGTGGTGGCGGCCGCCCTCGTCGCCGTCGTGGCGATCGCCGTCGTGGCGGTGGCGACGCGGCGCGACGAGCCGCGCCAGCAGCTCCGAGCCGGGGAGCCGACCACCACTGGCGCGGCCTGGACGGTCCCCGAGCCCGCCGACACCGGCCGACTGGTGTGCCCTCCGGCGCTGGTCGATCTCTCCGGCCTCGACGCCACGCCGGCGGTGGTCCCTCCGGGCGAGGCGGCCGATGGCACCGCGGTCTCGGCGTACGTCCTCCGGTGGGAGCAGGACGGCCACCAAGTGGAGCTGTCGTACCCCGAGCCGTTCTGGGGCGACGTCACGTTGGGCATCTCGGTACCCGAAGACGTGGCCCTCGGCGACGGCCGCGTGGCCGCGATCGAGCGGAGCGATCCCCTGACCGCCCGGGTCCTGCGGCCGGGCGAGGAGGGCCAGGTGATCCCGCTGTGCTCGATGTTCCAGCTCTCGATCGACGCCCCCCACGACGACGAGGACGCCCGGGCGACCCTCCTCGACGCCGCCCGGGCGATCCAGGTCCACGCGCCGACGGGCACGGTCGTCGTGCCCGACGTCGTGGGTCTCGGCCAGGTCGAGGCGCAGGACGTCCTCGCCCGGGCCGGGCTCGTCCGCGACGGCTCGTTCGCCTTCTCCGACGAACCGTCGATCTTCGGCCCGCTGCCGAGCGTGGCGTCGCAGGACCCGGCGGCCGGATCGACGGTC
This sequence comes from Acidimicrobiales bacterium, assembly GCA_020439525.1. Taxonomy (GTDB): domain Bacteria; phylum Actinomycetota; class Acidimicrobiia; order Acidimicrobiales; family Iamiaceae; genus Aquihabitans. The sequence goes on from JAGQSL010000343.1 coordinate 4,023, forward strand.
GCCATCGGCACCGAGGTCCACCTCGGCCTGCCGGCCACCACCACGACCACCACGCAGCCGCCCCCCGTCGTGGAGGTCGACGCCCTCCCGATCCCCACCGATCCGCTGGTGTGCCCGATCTCGCGCCTCCAGGTGGACGACGAGTTCCGCTCGCTGCCCGTCGTGCACGCCCAGACCACCATCTCGTGGTTCCAGGACGGCGACCTCGGTGGCTACCAGGTGCTCCTGAGCTGGCCGAAGCGCAGCTACCGCCAGCCCGACGAGCACGGGACCCGCGAGCTGACCGTGCTCGGTCGCCCCGCCCTGGTGCACGACGGCGGCGATGGCCAGGACCTCGTGTACGACACCGGGCTGCCCGGCGCCTGCCGCTACCTGGAGATCGGCGTCTACGGCGGCCCGTCGATCCCCGAGCGCGAGCGACGGGCCGAGGCGCTCGCCCCGAAGGTCACGGTCGCGCCGCCGCCCACCGCGGATCCGCCCGCCGTCGTCGGTCTCAGCGTGGCCGACGCGGCCGACCGCCTCGCCCGCGCCGGGTTCCTCCCCGACTGGGGCGCGGACCGCGCGGTCGGCGATGCGCCGGCGCCGCCGTCGACCACCCAGCGCGTCACCGCCCAGGCGCTCACCGAGCCCGGCGTGGTGCGCCTGGCGACCTGAGCCCGGACG
>JAGQSL010000344.1:0-168 GCA_020439525.1 Acidimicrobiales bacterium
CCGCCCGAGCAGCTCGAGATCGCCCTGCCGCCCGGGGCCCAGCCCTCGAGCTGGAAGCTGCCCCCGTCGTCGCTGCTGGTGCGCGGCGACGCCCAGGCGGTCGACCGCAAGATGGTCGAGGACACCGGCCGCAACCTGGAGGCCGCCCTCGCCGAGCACGGCGTGGAG
>JAGQSL010000344.1:198-3070 GCA_020439525.1 Acidimicrobiales bacterium
CGGTCACCCGCTACGAGCTGGAGCTGGGTCCGGGCGTGAAGGTGGCTCGGGTCACCAGCCTCCACAAGGACATCGCCTACGCGATGGCCACGCCCGACGTTCGCATCCTCGCCCCGATCCCGGGCAAGCAGGCCATCGGCGTCGAGATCCCCAACGTCCGCAAGCAGCTCGTGACGGTGGGCGACATCCTGCTCAGCGCCGAGGCCCGCCAGGCCACCCACCCCCTCGAGGTGGCCATCGGGCGCGACATCGACGGCAAGGCCATCCTCGCCAACCTCGCCGCCATGCCCCACATCCTCATCGCCGGCGCCACCGGCGCCGGCAAGTCGAGCTGCCTCAACTCGCTGCTCACCTCGATCCTCATGCGCTCCACCCCCGACCAGGTGCGGATGATCCTGGTCGACCCCAAGCGCGTCGAGATGGGTCAGTACAACAAGCTCCCGCACCTGCTCACCGAGGTGGTCACCGTCCCGAAGAAGGCGGCGAACGCGCTGGCGTGGGCCGTGCGCGAGATGGAGCGCCGCTACGACCTGCTCGCCGAGTGCGGCTTCCGCGACATCACGGGCTACAACGCGGCGTTCGACCGCGGCGAGCTGAACGACCCGAACGCCGAGCTGCTCGGCCCCGACGCCGAGTCGGTGAAGACCTACGAGCGGATGCCGTTCATTCTGGTCGTGATCGACGAGCTGGCCGACCTGATGATGGTGGCGGCTCGCGACGTGGAGGAGTCGATCTGCCGGCTCGCCCAGATGGCCCGCGCGGTGGGCATCCACCTGGTCATCGCCACCCAGCGCCCGTCGGTCAACGTCATCACCGGCCTCATCAAGGCCAACGTGCCCGCCCGCCTCGCCTTCGCCGTCTCCTCGGCCACCGACTCTCGGGTGATCCTCGACCAGACGGGGGCCGAGCGCCTGCTCGGCAAGGGCGACATGTTGCTGCTCGGCCCGTCGTCCTCCATCGCCCAGCGGGTCCAGGGCTCGTGGGTCACCGAGGACGAGGTCCGCAACATCGCCGCGTTCTGGAAGCGCCAGACGCCCGAGCTCACCTACGACACCTCGGTGCAGGGCGCCGAGGAGGGCGAGGGCGGGGCGGCCGCCTTCCTGGGCGGTGGCGGTGGGGGCGACGACGACGACGATCTCCTCGCCCAGGCCGTCGAGCTGGTGGTGCGCAGCCAGCTCGGCTCCACCTCGATGCTCCAGCGCAAGCTCAAGGTCGGCTTCGCCCGCGCCGGGCGCATCATGGACCTGCTCGAGGAGAAGGGCGTGGTCGGTCCCTCCACCGGATCGAAGGCCCGCGAGGTGCTCATGACGCCCGAGGAGCTCGACGCTGGCATCGCCCCGGGGATGATGGGGGCCACCTCAGGCGACGACGCCGCCGGCGTGGTCGACCTCCGCGACGACGATGCCTGAGCTCCTGCGCGTCGAGCGACCCGCCGGCGGCGTCGCCCTGCTGGTGCTCGACCGGCCCGACAAGCGCAACGCGCTGTCCACGGCGCTGCGCGACGAGATCAGCGACGCGCTCGATGCGCTGGGCGCGGATGGCTCCGTGCGCTGCGTGGCCGTCACCGGGGCCGGCTCGGTGTTCTGCGCCGGCTTCGACCTCGGCGAGTTCCAGGAGCCCGACCCGGCGTTCCAACAGCGCCTGTGGGCCTCCAGCGACCGCTACCACCGGACGGTGCTCGAGTTCCCGGTGCCCACGGTGGCCGGGGTCAACGGTCCCGCCATCGCCGGTGGCTTCGACCTGGCCGTGATGTGCGACCTGCGCGTGGCGTCGAGCACCGCCACCTTCCGGCACCCCGAGATCTCCTTCGGCGACGTCGTCTACGGCCCGCTCCACGACCTGGTCGGCGGGGCGGTGGCCCGCGACCTCTGCCTCACCGGGCGCGAGATCGACGCGGCCGAGGCCCATCGGGTCGGCCTGGTCAGCGAGGTCGTCGCGCCCGAGCAGGCCCTCGAGGCCACGCTCGCCCGGGCCACCGCCATCGCGTCCGCGCCTCGAGACGTGCTCGTGCGGATGAAGGCCAAGATCGCCCGCCGCGCCGGCGTCGTCGCCGGTGCCACCCTCGACCTGTAGCCCGGGGAAACCCGACCGGATGGGTCGGGTTGTCGAATTCCTGACCAGGTCGGTAGGGTATTGGGCGATGCGCAAGCTCTTCGCCTTCCCCAACCCGGTCAACGAGGTGTCGGCCCGCCTGGTCGCCGCCGGCGTGGTCGCGCTGACCCTGCTCATCCTGGTGGGCGGCCAGACGTGGGCCATCGGCCTGCTCGCCTACGGCTTCCTGGCCCGGGTGCTCACCGGGCCCACCCTGAGCCCCCTCGGCCAGCTCGTCACCCGGGTCGTGACCCCCGCGCTGCCCTTCGAGGCGAAGATGGTGCCCGGGCCGCCCAAGCGCTTCGCCCAGGGCGTCGGCGCCACTCTCTCGATCATCGCCGCCATCCTCCACTTCGGCGTCGGGGCCACCACGGCCGCGCTCGTGCTCGTGGCCATGATCACCGTGGCCGCCACGCTGGAGTCGGTGTTCGCCTTCTGCCTTGGCTGCGTCATGTTCTCGGGGCTGATGCGCCTCGGCGTGATCCCCGAGGACGTGTGCGAGGAGTGCAACGACATCTGGTCGCGCATCGGACGCGACCGGGGCGTCGAGGCCGAGCCCGCGGCCGCCTGAGCCTGAACGGCGTTCGCGCGGCGGCGCCGCCCGCGCGCCATGCTGATGGGGTGAGGGAGCAGCCGTGACCGAGGTGCCCGGCGGCCATCGGGCCGACGCCGGCACCCCGCCCTTCCCAGGCGGGGTCGCCGTGAGCCACCTCCGGGTCTACGACACCGAGGCGCCCGACGGGCTCGCCGGCGGCACGCCGCACTGCCACACGGCCTGCAC
>JAGQSL010000345.1:0-2021 GCA_020439525.1 Acidimicrobiales bacterium
TAGACGTCTACCGGGCGTGGGCGGCTAGGAGGGCCGCGAACTGCTGCGCGGCGGCGGCGCTCATGCCGGGGAGCAGGTGCTGGTAGGTGTGGATGGTGAAGGCGACGTTGGCGTGGCCGAGCCGCTCGCTGACGACCTTCACCGGTACGCCGTCCATGATGAGCAGCGAGGCGTGGGTGTGGCGCAGGTCATGGAATCGGATCCGTGTCAGCTCGGGCATCGTCCGCTGGAGTCGGTCGAAGAGCTGGCTGAGGGACTCGGGGTTGACGTGCCGGCCGGCGGTGTTGAGGAACATCCAGTCGTCCGCTCCGTGGGGTTGACCCTCGCGGGCGAGGCGTCGCCGCCAGCGGGCGAGCACGTCGATGGTGGCGTCGTCGAGGTCGATGCTCCGGCGGCTGGTGCGGGTCTTGACGGGGAACTCGACGGGCTGGCCGGCGATGCTCTGGATGGTGCGGCTGATCGACAGGCGCTGGTTGGCCCGGTCGAGGTCGGACCAGCGGAGCCCGGCGACCTCGCCGCGGCGCATGCCGGTGCAGGCGGTGAGGTGCAGCGCGGGGTAGAGCCGGTGAGGCCGGGCTGCACCCAGGAACGACGCCAGTTCGGCGGCGGTCCAAGAGCGGGGAACCGTGCGGGTGTGGCGCTTGTGCCGGGCATTGGTCGCCTGCGCGACGTTGCTGTCGACGAGCTGACGACGCCGGGCGAGGTCGAGCGCGGACCGCACGATGATGTGGACTTCGTGGACGGTCTTGGGGGCGAGGCCGGTGCCGTTGCGCCCGCCGGTGGTGGCGAGCTGGTCGTAGAGCTCGTCGAGGTGGTCGGCGCGGAGGCGCCGGAGCGGGACGTGGCCGATGGCGGGGTTGATGTAGCGGTCGACGAACCACGTGTAGCGGTAGGCGGTGGAAGCGCGGACGTGGCGGCGCTTGGTCGGCAGCCACGTGTCGGTCAGGAACTCGCCGAGGTGCACGGGTCCGCCGCGGCGTGGTGCGGTGCCGGCGGCGTCGCGTTCGATGCGGGCGGCCATGGCTTCGGCCTCGTGGCGGTCACCGCCGGCGGGGTGCCATCGGCGGCGTTCCTTGCCGGTGAGTGGGTCGAGGCCGTCGTAGGCGACGACGTAGAAGCGGTCCTTGCGTTCGATGATGTAGGCCATCGCCCGAGCTTGGCCACTTCGGGGCCAACCCGACGAGCCTGCTGGTGCCGTGACCAGGGACTTCCACCGCTGGGCTTCGAGTGATCACCGGTCGACTCGATCCGGTTCCTCGTCATGGAAGTGCTTCGCGGGCGATGAGGTCGGCGCCGCGGGTGGTGTTCTCGTGCAGGACGAAGTGGCCGCCGGGGACGGTGATGAGGTCGGCTCGGGCTCGTTTCGCCTGGGCGGCGAAGATGTCGGGCAGGAAGGTGTGCTCGCCGGCGACGATCGTGGTGGGGCAGGTCAGATCGGGGAGGTGGTCCCAGGCGTCGGCGGCGCCGCCTGCGGCGGCTGAGACCTCGAAGATCGTCGCTTCGATCTCTGGCCGGCACGCGAGGTGCACACCGCTGGCGTCGACGGTGGTTCCCCACCGGATGTAGGCGTCGAGGGCTTCGGGAGCGAGTTGCGACAGCGGTTCTTTGCTGCGGTAGCTGTCGGTCATCTCGGCGCGTGTTGCGAAGGTGGGTCGCCGGCGCCGCGCCGCTGCGGCCATGGGGTTCTCGTGTTGGTGGGGGAAGGCGTTGGTGGGGAAGGCCACGGGCTCGGCGAGCAGTAGCCGGGTCCAGCGTTTGGGGTCGAGGCGGTGCGCGAGGATGGCGACGGCACCGCCGAGAGATCCGCCGACGCCGGCGACCGTGGGGAGGTCGAGGTGGTCGAGGACCTCGAGGACGTCGATGGCGAGGTTCTCGAATCGGTAGGCGCCGGGGTGGTCGGGCGCGGTGCTGCCGCCGTGGCCGCGCAGGTCGAGGGCGATGGGGCGGGCGGCCGCGGCGATGCAGTGGGCGATGGGCTCGTACAGCCCGCCGCAGAAGCCGTTGGGGTGCAGCAGCACGAC
>JAGQSL010000345.1:2149-2307 GCA_020439525.1 Acidimicrobiales bacterium
TGGGTTGCGCCGTCAGGGGATGTCCGCGAGCGATTCGGCGATGGGCTTCCAGCGGGAGAGGTGCTGGGGGTCCTCCGTCCAGGCGATGGCGCCGAAGTAGTTGACGACGCGGGTGGCGAGGCCGGCGTAGCGGTCGGCGATGGCGTCGGCGATGGTGG
>JAGQSL010000346.1 GCA_020439525.1 Acidimicrobiales bacterium
CAGAACCCGATCGAGAACGAGGGCACGTACCCCCTGCCCGAGAGCCAGCTCGACCGCTTCCTGCTGAAGGTCTCGGTCGGCTACCCGGCCCGCGAGGCCGAGCTCGCCATCCTCGAGGGTCACCGCGACCACGACCCCCTGGCCGACCTGGAGCCCGTCGTCTCGGTCGCGCAGGTCAACGGCCTGGCCGCCGCCGCCCGCACGGTCCACGTGGCCCCCGCGCTCGCCGCCTACCTCGTGGACCTGGCCGAGGCGTCGCGCCGCCACCGCGAGGTGGCGGTCGGCATGTCGCCGCGGGCCACCCTCGCCCTCCAGCGCGTGGCCTGCGCCCGCGCCGCTGCCCGGGGGCGCAGCTACGCCACGCCCGACGACGTGAAGGCGGTGGCGGAGCCGGTGGTCGCCCACCGGCTCCTGCTGCGGGCATCGGCGCGCAGCGAGCGGCGCTCGGGCGCGGCCGTGGTGGAGGAGCTGCTCGCGGAGGTCCCCCAGCCCGACCCCCGCCCGGTCGCCCACGGCGGCTGATCGTGCCGACCCGGGCCGGCTGGCTGGTGGCCGCCGGCGCCGTCGCGTCGTGGGTGGCCGGACGGGCGTTCGCGGCGATCGAGCTCTTCGTGCTGGGCGCCATCGGCCTGGTGCTCCTGGCCACCGCGGTGGTGTGGGTCCGCCGGCGCGAGCCCGAGGTGGTGGTGGCGCGCAAGGTCGTGCCCGACCAGGCGATCGCCGGACGCACCGCCCGCGTGGACCTGGTGGTCCGCAACGGCGGTCGGCGCACGCCCGCCATCGCGCTGGTCGACCCGGTGTCGTCCACGGTCGGGGCCCGCCTCTCGGTGGGCCCGCTCGCCCCCGATGCCGCCGAGGTGGTCGGGTACCGCCTCCCCACCGGGCGGCGCGGGGTGCTCCACCTCGGTCCGCTGCGGCTCGAGCTCGTCGACCCGTTCGGTCTGGCCCGTCGGCCCCTGGCCGAGGGCGACCGCCTCGACGTGACCGTCCTGCCGGCGATCGAGGAGGTCGAGCCCGCCCCGGTCGGGCCCGGCGGGCGGGCCGAGGGCGCCGGCGGCGGGCGGCGGATCGCCACCCAGACCCCGAACGACGACCTGGTCAGCCTGCGCCCCTACGTGGTGGGCGACGACCTCCGGCGGGTCCACTGGCCCGCCAGCGCCCGGGCCGACGACCTCCTCGTCCGCCGCGACGAGGAGCGTTGGCAGGGCCACCTCACGCTCGTGCTCGACGTCGACCCCGCCGCCATGGGCGCGGCCGCCTTCGAGCAGGCCGTCTCCGCGGCCGCGAGCATCGTCCACCACGTCGCCGAGTCCGGTGACCGGGTGCGCCTCGTGGCCTCCGACGGCTACGACTCGGGGATGGTCGACGCTCGTCGGGCCGAAGGGGCCCTGCTCGAGCACCTCGCCCACCTCGCCCAGGCGCCCACCGAGCTCGCCCTGCCCACCGCGCCGTCCGACCGCCGTTCGAGCCTCGTGGTGCTGAGCGGTGCGCAACGAGCCGCCCGCGCCGGTGCGCTGCTGCGGGGAGACGAGCAGGCCACCGGCTGGGTCGTGCGCTTCGGTGGCCCATCGACGACGGCCGGCCCCGACGGGCCCGGCGGGCTGGCGGTCGGGGCCGGGGATCGCTTCGCCGAGCGCTGGCGCCACCTGGCCGGGCGACGCGCCGAGGCGCGGACGTGACCCGCCGTCGTCGCCCCGAGCGCCCACCCCAGCCCGAGCCGGGGGTCGAGCTCGCCCTCGTGCTGGTGCACGTGAGCGTCGCCCTCGGGTTCGCCCGGCTCTTCGAGGGCACCTCCTTCGTCGCCCCCCTGCTCGGCTTCGTGCTCGGCGCCCACGCGCTCGCCATCGCCGTGCGCCGGAGCCGAGCGCCGGGCGTGCTCGCGCTCCCCGTCGCCCTGCTCGGGGCCGTCCTCGCCGCCACCTGGCTGCTCTTCCCCGAGACGACCACGCTGGGCCTGCCCACCAGCGCCACCTGGGAGGCGGCCCGGGCGGCGCTGGCCGACGCCCGGGCCCGCTACCCCGAGGTGATCGCGCCCACCGAGGCCGTCCCCGGCTTCCTGCTCGCCGGCGGGCTGGCGCTGTGGCTGGCGGCCTGGTTCGCCGACTGGACGGCCCATCGCCTGCGCGCCGGTGCCGAGGCGATCGCCCCGGCCGCCGCGGTGTTCACCTTCTGCGCCATCTTGGGCTCCGGGCGCTACGAGCTCGCGTCGGCCGCCGCGCTCGCCGCCAGCTCGCTGGTGTTCCTCGGGCTCCAGCGCGCCTCGCTCCTGCGGCGGGAGCAGTCGTGGTCGCCCGACCAGCCGGCGGCCTCTCGGAGCCTCGTGCGGAGCGCCGCGGCCATCGGGGCGGTCGCGGTGCTCGCCGGCTGCCTGGTGGGCCCGACGCTCCCCGGGGCCCGCTCGGAGGCGACCCTCGACTGGCGCGGCGGGTCGCGCGGCGACCGCTCGAGGGTCACCGTGAGCCCGATGGTCGAGCTGCGCCGGCGCCTCGTCGACCAGAGCGACGAGCAGGTCTTCCAGGTGACGAGCGACGTGCGCTCGTACTGGCGGCTCACCTCCCTCGATCGCTTCGACGGCGAGATCTGGTCGAGCGACGGCGAGTTCCGCCCGGCCGACGACGAGCTGCCCGAGCGGGTCCCCGACGACCTCGACGGCCCCCTCGTCCACCAGGCCATCGAGATCGACGGCCTCGCCGCCATCTGGGCGCCCGCCGCGTTCGAACCGGTCAGCGTCAGCTCGCCCGATCAAGACCTGCGGTGGGACCCGGCCTCGTCGACGCTGATCGTCGACGCCGACGCGCCCACCTCCGACGGCCTCACGTACCGCGTGGTGTCGCGGGCGCCCGCCCACGACCCCGCCGCCCTCGCCGCCGCCGGCAGCCGCGACCCGGCCGCGATCGCCGATCGCTACGAGGCGCTGCCCGACGACTTCCCGGCGATGGCCGCCGACCTGGCCCGAGAGGTGACGCGCCGCTCGCCGGACCGCTACGCCGCCGCGCTCGCCCTCCAAGCCCACTTCCGGACCTACGAGTACTCGCTCTCGGTGCCCGCCGGCCACGGCGACGACGCGCTCGTGGACTTCCTGCAGCGTCGGGTCGGCTACTGCGAGCAGTTCGCCGGGGCCTACGCCGCGATGGCCCGCTCGCTCGGCATCCCGGCGCGCGTGGCCGTCGGCTTCACCCCCGGCGAGCAGGACCCGCGCGACCCCGACCAGTACATCGTGCGGGGCCGCCACGCCCACGCCTGGCCCGAGGTGTACTTCCCCGACATCGGGTGGGTCCCCTTCGAGCCGACCCCCGGGCGCGGGATCCCCGGGGCCGAGCGCTACACGGGGGTGGCCCCCCAGCAGGACGATGCGGTCGGTGCCGAGCCGCCGGCGAGCTCCACGACGCCGGACGACCCGACGGTCACCACCACCGCGGTCCGACCGCCCTCGTCGACCACCCCCCAGCAGCGCCAGGACCCCGCCGAGGTCGAGACCCGGCCGTCCACGCCGGCCACGGGCCGCGACCGCGGCCTGCCGTGGCCGCTCGTGGCGGTGATCGTCGCCGGGGCCGGCGCCGCGCTCGCCTGGCGCCGACGCCGCGCTCGCACCGTCTCGGCGCCGCTCGGTCCCGCCGAGCGCGCGTGGACCGACGTCGTCGGGCGCCTCGGCCCCGATGGGCCCGCCGGCGACCCGGCGGCGACCCCGCTCGAGGTCGCGGTACGAGCCGGCGAGCTGCACCCGGCGGCGGCGGCCGACCTCGAGGCCCTGGCGCTCCTCGTCGGCGAGGAGCGGTGGTCGGCCGAGGCGGCGCTCGGCGCCGACGACATCGCCCGGGTCGAGGAGCTCCGGCGCGCCCTGGCGGTGGCGCTCGCCGACCGGCCGCCCGTCGGCACCCGCGGTTGAGGGGTCAGTCGGCCTCGGGCTCGGCGTCGGGCTCGTCGCGGCGGAAGCGCCCGCGCACCCGGTCGGGGCCCTCGCCGAGGTAGCCGCGCAGGGCACCGGCGCGGAAGGTCTCGGACAGCTGCTCGATGCCGGCGCGGCCCATCTTGCGGAGGCTCCGCTCGCCCCAGAGGGCGGCGCCGAGCATCACGACGAACCCGGCGAAGGCCACGAGGAACGAGGTCGACCAGTAGAGCGCCCCGGAGAGGAGCACGACGCCGCCGAGGAAGAGCACGACCGCCCACCGCAGCTGGCGCAAGCAGTGGACGTAGAGCGAGTGGTTGCCGATCTCGCCGGCGAGGTCGGGATCGCTCGCGTAGAACTGCTGCTCGATCTGCTGGAGGATTCGCTGCTCGTCCTCGGAAAGCGGCACGGCGTCAGTCTCGCACAGGTCGGCCAGGGTCACAACGCGTCCGAGGGACCGGTCTCGGACGCACCCCGGCGCGGCTCGGGACCGGCGGGACCCCACTGCTGCTGGCCCCGGCGGACGACCCGGACCCCACCGGTGCCGGCGAGGCGGGCCGGCGCGAGCGATGCCGGCCCGAAGCGAGCTCGCACGGCGTCGATGGCGTCCTCGGCGTCGTCCCAGCGGTGGCCGTCGTCGTCGCGGGGGTCGAGGAGCGCGTCGAGCGAGAGCTGCTCGCCGGCGTCGGCACCGAACTGGGACACGGCGACGCCGAGCAGCCGCACGCCGGGTGCCACGTCGACCCCGTCGAGGAGGCGCTGGGCGATGCGCGCCAGCCGCCGCCCCGAGTCGACGGGCGTCGCCTCGGTCGACGACCGGGTGATGGTGGTGAAGTCGCCGAAGCGGAGCTTCAGGGTCACCGTCCGGCCCGCCAAGCCCGCCTCGCGGAGCCGCGCGCCGACGGCGTCGCCGAGGCGCACCAGCTCGGCCCCGAGGTCGTCTCGCGCCCGCAGGTCGCGCGGATAGGTCTCCTCGTGGCTGATCGAGCGCGGCGCGCGGTCCGGCTCCACCGGCCGGGGGTCGACGGCGCGGGCGAGGGCGTGGAGGTGCGCCCCCGACGCCGAGCCCAGCGCGCCCGTCAAGGTGTCGAACGGCAGCGCGGCGAGGTCGCCGACGGTCCGCACGCCGAGCCGCTCGAGGCGGGCGAGCGTCGCCGGGCCCACGCCCCAGAGCGCCTGGACGGGCAGCGGGTGCAAGAAGTCGAGCTCGCCCCCCGGCGCGACCTCGACCACCCCGGGTCCCGCGACCGGCCCCGTCGGCGATGCCGTCGGCTTGGCCGCCTCGGACGCCAGCTTGGCCAGGAACTTCACCGGCGCGATCCCGACCGAGCACGTGAGACCCTCGCCGGCGCGGATCTCGTCGCGGATCGCCGCAGCGATCGCCGGTGGCGGCCCGAAGAGGCGACGCGCCCCGCCCACGTCGAGGAAGGCCTCGTCGAGCGAGATCGGCTCCACGAGCGGCGTGTACGAACGGAACACCCCCATGACCCGAGCGCTCACCTCGGCGTAGTGGGCGTGGTCGCCGGGCAGGAACGTGGCGTGCGGGCAGAGGCGGCGCGCTCGGGCCGACGGCATCGCCGAGTGCACGCCGAACGCCCGGGCCTCGTAGGACGCAGCCGCCACCACGCCGCGTGCGCCCGCCCCGCCCACGACGACCGGTCGCCCGCGCAGCTCGGGGCGGCGCAACAGCTCGACGGACACGAAGAACGCATCCATGTCGACGTGGAGGATCGTGGCCGCCGGCCCCGGTGGCTCGCTCACGCGAGCGGCGACACGACGAGGTCGCGCGGGTCGGCGCCCTCCACCAGGTACCGGAAGTCGCGACGCGCCGGCCAGCGCTCGGACACCCAGGCGGACAGCGGCTCTCGGACCCAGGGGTGGGCGGCGGCGAGGCGATCGGGGCAGGCGGCCGGGGCGACCCAGCAGGCGTCGACGACGATGCCGTCGGGATCGTCGATGCGCAGGTCGCCGCGCACCTCCGCCGCACGGTGGACCTCGACGCGCAGGTCCCACCCGAGGTCGGGAGCGTGGACCTCGATCCCGTAGAGCAGCTCGCCCCACGAGACCACGGCCAGGCCGGTCTCCTCGTGCACCTCCCGGGCCAGCCCGGCGAGCACCTCCTCGCCCTCGTCGATCACGCCACCGGGGGTGGACCAGTCGACCTCGCCGGTGCGCCGCCGGTTGGCGACGAGCAGCATCCCCTCGGGCCCCTCGATGACCGCTCCCGCAACCAGCCACGACCTCACGGGCCCAGTCTGGCGCGGGCGGCGCCGCGTTCGGGCGCCGGTGCGCTCAGCCCCGTGCCGGTCGCCGCCGACCCAGGCGCCGGACCCGGTCGCGCGTACCCCAACGGGTGACCAACCAGAGCGCCTCGACCACGATGTTGGGCGACATCTTGGACACGCCCCGGATGCGGTCGCGGAAGCAGATCGGCAGCTCGACGATCCGCCCGCCGGCCTTGTGCACCTCGTAGGCCATCTCGATCTGGAACCCGTAGCCGTCGGCGCGCACCTGCTCGAGGCCGATCCGCTCGATGATCTCGCGTCGGTAGGCGCGGAACCCGGCGGTGGCGTCGCGCACCGGCATGCGGAGCATGAAGCCCACGTAGCGGTTGCCCCACTGCGAGAGCAGCCGACGGTGCGTCGGCCACCCCGGCACCGAGCCGCCCGGCACGTAGCGCGACCCGATGGCGAGGTCGGCTCGGCCGCTGGTCACCGCCCCCACCAGCTCGGGGAGGACCTCGGGGTCGTGCGAGAGGTCGGCGTCCATCTCGACCAGCACGTCGTGGCCCCGTTCGAGGCCCCAGGCGAACCCGGCGCGGTACGACGGGCCGAGGCCCGTCTTGGCGGTCCGGCGCAGCACGTCGACCTGCCCGAGCCGCCCGGCGGCCTCGGCGGCGAGGTCGGCGGTGCCGTCGGGGCTGCCGTCGTCGACCACCAGCACGCTCGCCTCGGGCACCGCGGCGCGGACCCGCTCGAGCACGTCGACGACGTTCTCGGCCTCCTGGTAGGTCGGGATGACGACGAGCGCGGACATCGGCGGGCACTCTACGGCGTGCGCGCCCGCCGACCGGGCAGCCCCCCGGCTTGGGGGCATCCTCGGGGGCACCGGTAGCGTGACCCCATGGCCGAGGACGTCGACGGACGCACCGCACCGGCGCCACCGACGGGCGCACCGCTCGACAGCGCCCTCCCGTCGCCCGCGGCCCGAGCGCTGGCCATGGCCGCCATCGTCGTGGCGGGCGTGTGCGGCGGGCTCATCGGCTGGAAGGTCACCGACCTCCAGGTGGCGGGCGACAGCCAGCTGTGGCCCGGCATCGTCGGGCTGGTCGGCGCAGCGCTGGCCGCCGGGGGCGTCGCGGTCGTGTCGGTGCTCGTGCTCCGGGCCATGGGCGAGTGGCAGACCATCGTCGAGCGGGGCGACCCCGCCGCGGCCCGACGCCCACCGCGTCGTTCGTGACCCTCGCCCGCGACCTCCTCGCGCTCGCCGAGCCGATCGCCCGCGACGTCGGCGACCACCTGAGGCGATCGCTCGCCGGCGCCGGTCCGGCGATCACCAGCAAGTCCACCCCCACCGACCTCGTGACCGAGCTCGACGTGTGGGCCGAGCAGCACCTCGTGGAGCGCCTGCTCGCCCAGCGACCCGACGACGGCGTCCTCGGCGAGGAGGGGGCCGACCGCACCGGCACCTCCGGGGTGACCTGGTGCATCGACCCCATCGACGGGACCGTCAACTTCGTGCACCGGCTGCCCGGCTTCAACGTCTCGGTCGCCGCCCTCGTCGACGGGCGGGCGGTCGCGGGGGTCGTCGTCTCCCCGCTGACGGGCGACACCTTCACCGCGGTCCGCGACGGCGGCGCCCACCTCGACGGCACGCCGATCCGGTGCGCCACGCCCGCCTCGCTCGCCCGTGCCGTCGTGGGCACCGGCTTCGCCTACGACCCGGCCCGCCGCACGGCGCAGGCCGAGGTGCTCGCGCGCGTGATCGGCCGGATCGCCGACGTCCGGCGCCTCGGCGCCGCCGCCACCGACCTCTGCCTCGTGGCCGCCGGACGCCTCGACGCCTACTGGGAGGTGGGCCTCAACCCCTGGGACCACGCGGCCGGCGCGCTCATCGCCGAGGAGGCGGGTGCGCGGGTCGGCGCCATCTCGGGCGGGCCACCCTCCGAGCGATCCGTCCTGGCCGCCCCGCCGGCCATCTGGGACGCGCTGGCCGCGCTCCTCGTCGAGGCGGGGGCCGAGGCCGTCTGACGGGCTGCCCCGGCACCGGCCCACCGCTCCCCTACGATCGACGCCGTGGGCACCCGCATCCTGAGCGTCGAAGACGACGAGCGCATCCGCACCGCCGTGCGCCTGGCCCTCGAAGACGAGGGCTGGACGGTCGACGAGGCCGAGAACGGCGAGCAGGCCCTGGCCCGCTTCGCCCAGGCCCCCACCGACGTGGTGCTGATCGACATCATGCTCCCCGACATCGACGGCTTCGAGGTGTGCCGAGCGATACGCCGCACCTCCGACGTGCCGATCGTGATGGTCACCGCCCGCGACGACACCCACGACGTGGTCGCCGGGCTCGAGGCCGG
>JAGQSL010000347.1 GCA_020439525.1 Acidimicrobiales bacterium
CCCACCCACCCGAGAGCGCGCCCGTTCGGAACCCGATGCAGGCGGTCAGGCCGGCGACCGCGGCGGCGGCCAGCCCGGTGGCCGGGCGCGAGATCAGGTCCGACCAAGCTCCCCGAGGCACAGGCGGATGCTACTCACGGCCTCGGGCGGCCCTTCGGCCGGCCTCGGCGCAGGTGGCAGGCTGGGTCGTCCATGGCTGCTCCCACCCGCACCGGCGAGGCCTCCACCGAGGCGGAGCTCGCCGGATCGACGCCGGCGGCGTCCGCCTTCGCCCGCCTGCTGCCCTTCGTCGCGCTCGTGGGCCTCGCCATCCGGTTCGCCTACGCGATCGGCTGGCGCTGGGACGCCGGCCTGAAGTACGACGGACCGGCCTACGTGGCCCGCGCCGAGTTCCTGCGCCTCGGGCGCGGCTTCCTCGACACCGATGCCTGGATCTTCCACCAGGAGGCGCTCCAGGGTGCGGTGCACCCACCGGTCAACACCCTGGTGCTGGCCGCCGGGCAACAGCTCGGGTTCTCCTCACGACCGTCGCTGCAGCTGTGGGCGTGCCTCGTCGGCACCGCCACGATCGTGGTGGTCGGCTTCCTGGGTCGCGCCGTCGCCGGGCCGCGCGCCGGGTTGGTCGCGGCCTCGATCGCCGCCGTCGCGCCCACCTTCTGGTCGAACGATCCCACCCTGATGGCCGAGACCCCGGCGCAGCTCCTCACCGCGCTGACGCTCCTGCTGGCGTACGGCTTCTGGTCGCGCCCGACGCCGTCGCGCGCCGGGTGGATGGCGGCCGCGGCCGCCGCCGCCGGCCTGGCCCGCAGCGAGCTCGTCCTGCTGCTGCCGGTCCTGGTGCTGCCCCTGTGCCTCGCCGCCCCGGGGCCGTGGCGGCGCACGGCGACCCGCTTGGCCGCCGCCGCCCTCTGGAGCACGGCCGTGCTCGGCCCGTGGGTCGGCTGGAACCTCGTCCGCTTCGAGCACCCGACGACGATCGCGACGGGCCTCGACATCTCGCTGGCCTACGCCCAGTGCGACGACACCTGGTACGGCCCCCGCACCGGCTACTGGAACGTCTTCTGCGGTGCGGAGATCCCCGACCTGCCCGCCAACGAGCTCGCCGACCAGAGCGACCTCGGGCGCCAGTACCGCGCCGAGGCGAGCGCCTACATCTCCGAGCACCGGAGTCGCTGGCCCGTGGTCATCGCGGCGCGCGTGGGGCGCACGGCCGGGCTCTTCCGACCGGCGCAGCAGGTCCAACTCGAGATCGACCGGGAGGGCCGGGAAGGGCCCGTGACGTGGGCGCTGCTCCTGACCACGTACGCGACCTACGCCCTGGCCGTCGTCGCCTTCGCCCGAGCCCGACCGTCGCGCCGTCGCCTCCTCCCCCTGCTGACGCCGCTGGCCTGCGGGCTGGCCGGCGCGGCGCTCACCTTCGGCGCCACGCGCTACCGCTCCGCCGGGGAGGTGGGCCTCACGGTGCTGGCCGCGATCGGCATCGACGCGCTCGGGCGGTGGCGGGCCCGGGGCGCGGACGGGCTGGAGTACGGTGCGGCCGGTCCCGACGGGGTGCTCGCCGCGCCCGATGAACCCGAAGGCTCGAGGAGAGGCCGGTGAGCGACGCACCCCCGCCCCCCGCAGCACCGTCGAGCGCCGACGGCACACGCGACGACCGTCGGGCGGTGCGCCTGGCCCAGATCGCGCTCGTGCTGGTGGCGCTGGTGGTCGTCGGGCTCGTGCTGGTGACCCGCGGCTCGTCGGACGACGGGTCGCCGTCGGGCTCGAGCGCAGCCGACGAGCGCCCGGCGGGCGACGAGGACGCGAAGCGCACGTGGCCCAGCGAGACGGGGGGCCGGCCGCCGGGCCTCGGCGAGCGGGGCCAGGGCGCCGCCGAGGTGACCCTCGCCGGCGACGTGGAGCCCGGGGTGTACCTCTGGTCGGACTTCGACGGGTGGCACCTCTGGGTGGTCGGCGGGCCGGCGATCCCTGCGCTGCAGGGCACGATGTCGAGCAACGACGCCATCGCTCGGGCCGACCTCGCGGTGGCCGGCGTGGGCAACGTCGCCGTGGCCGACAAGGTCGCCACCTTCGACCTCCCCACGGGCGCGCCCATCGTGGGCATCGACTTCAACCCCGGCTTCTTCGCCGACCAGCTCGCCTTCACGCTCGAGGGCCCGGAGGGCGCGATCGACCCGACGCTGGTGCGGCTCGGCTCGAAGGCCGGTCCGGCCCCGTTCCCGCTGGTGCTGTCGAAGTCCTGACCTCGCCGCCGCCCGACCCTCAGCGGTGGCGCTTGCCCTCGTAGAGCACGACCGACTGGTGCACGGGCACCAGGTCGTAGCGGGCGCGGCGCTCGGCCTCGGCGACGGCCTGGCGGGCCTGCTGGCGGGTGCGCTCGAGCTCGTCGCGCACCTGGCGCAGCTCGTCTTCGAGCTGGAGCACCCGCTCGACGCCGGCGAGGTTCAGCCCGGCGTTCGTCAGGTCCTGGATCCGCTTGAGCAGGTCGATGTCGGCGTCGCTGTAGCGGCGGCTCCCGCCCTGGGTGCGCGCCGGGTCGACCAAGCCCTTGCGCTCGTAGATGCGCAGCGTCTGGGGGTGGACGCCGGCGAGCTCGGCGGCGACGGAGATGACGTAGACGGCGTGGTCTCGGGAACGGCTCATGCTTCCTCCCTCGGTCACGAGGTGAACAGGTGCTCCCGCGGCGAGGCGGTGGCCGCAGCGGCGAGGGCCTCGATGGCCTCGCGCTCCGCATCGGACAGCTTCGCAGGCACGGCGACCTCCACGCTGACCATCAGGTCGCCGGTGCCCTTGGCGGTGGCGACGCCGCGGCCCTTGACCCGGAACGTGCGGCCGGCGCGGGTGCCGGCGGGGATGCGCACCTTGACGCGGCCACCGTCGATGGTGGGCACGTCGATGTCGGCGCCGAGGGCGGCCTCGGCGAAGGTGATGGGGACGGTGACGCGCAGGTTGCGGCCGTCCATGGCGAACACCGGGTGGGGGTCGACCCGGCAGGTGACGTACAGGTCGCCGGGCTGGCCGCCCTGCCGGCCTGGGTCGCCCCGGCCCTTCAGGCGGATGCGCTGGCCGTCGTGCACCCCGGCGGGGATGCGGACCTTGATCTCGCGGGGCCGGCGCTCGACGCCGGCGCCCCGGCACGTGGGGCACGGGTGCTCGATGCGCACGCCCCGCCCACCGCAGCTGGGGCACGGCCGCGAGGTGGCGAACATGCCCTGGTCGTCTTGGATCGCGCCGCGGCCCCCGCACACCCCGCAGCGGACCGGGCTCGTGCCCGGTTCGGCACCCGTGCCGCTGCAGGTGGAGCAGACCGCGTCGCTCACCAGGTGCAGCGAGGTCGAGAGGCCGGCCACGGCATCGGTGAACCCGAGGTGCAGCTCGGCCTCGAGGTCGGCGCCGCGCTGGGGACCGGTGGCCGTGCGGCCCCGGCCGCGGCCGCCCCCCATGCCGCCGCCGAACAGGTTGCCGAGGACGTCGCCCAGGCCGGCCCCGCCCACGTCGAACGTGAACCCGCCCGGCCCGCCGCCGAAGCCCGCGCCGGGGCCGCCCGGGCCGCCGAAGCCGCCCATCGGGCCCAGGGCGCGGACCTCGTCGTACTCCTTGCGCTTCTCGGGGTCGCCGATCACGTCGTACGCGGCCGACACCTCCTTGAAGCGCTCCTCGGCGGCGTCGTCGCCGGGCTTGGCGTCGGGGTGGTTCTCCCGGGCCAGCTTCCGATAGGCGCGCGTGATCTCCTTGGCGTCGGCGTCCTTGCCGACGCCGAGGACGGCGTAGAAGTCCTTCTCGAACCACTCGCGCGGCGGGTTCACGGTGCGCCGGTCCTCAGCCCCGGACCTTGACCATGGCGGCGCGCACGACGTGGCCCTTCCACGAGTAGCCGGGGCGCATGACGTCGGACACGACCGTGCCCTCCTGGCCCTCCTCGGCGGGCTCGTGCATCACGGCCTCGTGCTCGTTGGGGTCGAACTCGACGCCCAGCGGATCGATGCGCGCCAAGCCCTGCTTCTCCAGGCTCTGGAGGAGCGCGGCGAAGATGGGCTCGACCTCGGCCGAGCCGTGGGCGATGGCACCGTCGCACGCGTCGAGCACGGGCAGCAGCTGCTCCACGAGCCCGGCGGTGGCACGGGCGATGTCGTCGGCCGCCTGGTTGGCGACGCGCTTGCGGTAGTTCTCGAACTCGGCCTGGGTGCGCCGGGCGAGGTCGAGGTACTCGTCGCGCTCGGCGGTGGTGGCCTCGAGCGCGTCGATCAGCTCCTCGACCGAGGCGCCGTCGCCGGGGAGCTCGTCGCCCGCGGCCGGCTCGTCGGCCGGGGCCGCGCCGTCGACCGGGTCGGCCTCGGGCGCGGCCTCCTCGGCCTGGGGGGTCGGGTCGGCGTCGGACATCAGCTCTCGCCGTCCTCGTCGATGACCTCGGCGTCGACCACGTCGTCGTCGTCGGCCCCGGTGGCCCCGGCGCCCGCCGCCGCGCCGGCGTCGTACTGGCCGGCGTTGTCGGTGGCGGTGGTCTCGTAGAGCTTCTGGGCGAAGGCCTGCGACGCGGTGGAGACCTCCTCGACGGCGGTCTTGATGGCCTCGAGGTCGGTGCCCTCGGACGCGCTCTTCAGGCGACCGAGCGACGACTCGAGGGCGTCCTTCTCCGGGCCGGTGACCTTCTCGCCCTGCTCCTTCAGCAGCTTGTCGGTCTGGTAGATCAGCGAGTCGGCCTGGTTGCGGACGTCGGCCTCCTCCTTGCGGGCGGCGTCCTCGGC
>JAGQSL010000348.1:0-298 GCA_020439525.1 Acidimicrobiales bacterium
CGGTGGTGGGCCCAGGTCATACGCCTTGGCCTTCTCGCACGTTCTGCAGCACGCCGTACATGGCCGAGATGAGCGCGATGGCCACGAAGCCGACGATGAAGCCCATGAACAGCACCACGGCCGGCTCGAAGAGGTCGGTGAGGCGCTTGAGCTTGTACTCGGTCTCCCGCGCGTAGAAGTTGGCTGCCGACTCGACCTGCTGGTCGAGCGTTCCGGTCTCCTCGCCCACGCGCACCATCTGGATCGCCGCCATCGGGAAGAGCTCGGTGCGCTCCAGCGGACCGGCCACGCCCTCGCC
>JAGQSL010000348.1:432-553 GCA_020439525.1 Acidimicrobiales bacterium
GCCGAGTACCGGATGATCGGGCCGATCACCGGGATCGCGAGCAGCGCGTTGCTGCGCGCCACCCGGGCCCGAGGGTTGCGGGTGATGGCCATGTTGGTGCCGATCAGGGCCACCACGAGCA
>JAGQSL010000348.1:738-4859 GCA_020439525.1 Acidimicrobiales bacterium
GCGGACTTGACGCGGCTGCGGGCCTCGAGGTCGCGCTCGATGTACACGGCGAGCTGGTCGAGGACCGTGTCGAGCTGGCCGGTCAGCTCGGCGGAGCGCAAGATCCCGAGGTAGTAGGGCGGGAACACCGAGCCGTGCGGCGCCAGGGCCTCCGAGAACGGGACGCCGCTGCCCAGCTGCTCGCGGACGTCGACGAGGATCTCCTTGAACCGCTTCGACGCGGTGCTGTCCTCCACGATCCGCACCGCGTCGATGATCGGGATGCCCGTGCGCACGAACGCCGCCACCTGGCGCGAGAAGTGCATGACCTCGGTCCGCGGGACGCGCTCGGGCGAGATCTCGATCTCGCTGAAGCCCTTCTTCTCGCGGATCTTCACCACGCGAAGGTTCTGGCGGATGAGGTCGTTCTCGGCCGATGTGACGCTGACGCCGTCGATCGTGCTCTTGACCTGCTGGCCTTCCGGCGTGACGGCCGTGTACTTGAACACTGCCATGTGGTGCAATCCCCCCGGATGTGCGCCCTCAGTGAGGGCTTAGAGAATGTAGATGGTGCGGATGACTTCCGCAATGGTCGTGACGTCTTCGGCCACCAGGCGCAGCGCCTGGTCTCGCAGCGGCACCATGCCCTGGTCGATGGCCAGCTTGCGGATCTCGTCCACCGGCGCGTTGCGCACCACGAGGTCACGCATCTCGTCGGTCACCTGGAGCACCTCGTAGACCCCGATGCGCCCCGAGTACCCCGTGCCCGAGCACGCCTCGCAGCCGTGGCCCTTCATGAAGGTGTCCTTCGGCTTCCCGCCCGCTCGCTCGTAGAACGCCTGGTCCTCGGCGCTCGGCTCGTAGGGCCCCACGCACTCGGTGCAGTTGCGGCGGATGAGCCGCTGGCCGACCACGGCGAGCATCGACGACGCCAGCAGGAACGACTCGATGCCCATGTCGAGGAAGCGGTGCAGGGCGCTCGTGGCGTCGGTGGCGTGGATGGTCGACAGCACGAAGTGCCCGGTGAGGGCCGCCTGGATGGCGATGCGCGCCGTCTCCACGTCGCGGATCTCGCCGACCAGGATCGCGTCGGGGTCCTGGCGCAAGATGGCCCGCAGGCCGGCCGAGAAGGTGACGCCGGCCTGCTCGTGGATCGAGATCTGGTTGATCGTGGGGAACGTGTACTCGACCGGGTCCTCGACGGTCATCACGTTGATCTCGTCGCTGTTGATGGCCATCAGGGTGGCGTAGAGGGTGGTCGTCTTGCCCGACCCGGTGGGCCCGGCGCACACCACCATCCCGTAGGGCGAGCGGATCAGGTCCGCGTACATCTCCTCGGTCTCGGGGGGCATCCCGAGCGTCGAGAGGTCGTAGAGGGCCCGGGCCTTGTCGAGGACTCGCAGCACGGTCTTCTCGCCGTACTGGGTGGAGGTGGTGCTGACCCGGATGTCGAGCTCGTTGCCGTCGATGACGGTCTCGATCTGACCGTCCTGGGGGCGCCGACGGTCGACGATGTTCATGTCGGCCATGATCTTGATGCGGCTGACCAGGGCCTGCGCCATGCCCTGGGGGAGCGAGAGCACCTCGTGGAGGGCCCCGTCGATGCGGTTGCGGACCCGCACCCGGTCGCCCATCGGCTCGATGTGCACGTCGGAGGCCCGGTCGCGCACCGCCTGGGTGAGGATCGTGTTGACCACCTGCACCACCGGCGCGTTGGCATCCACGTCGGCCACCGCCACCGTCGCGGTGGGAGCGCGCTCGGACGCGCGGGCCTCGAACACCTTGACGGCATCGGAGACTGCGGCGCTCGTGTGGTACGCACGCTCGATGGCGGCGTCGACCGCCTCGGGGAGGCCGACGGAGAAGGCGATGGTCTCGTCGGTCTGGCCGACGATCTCCTCGAAGATGCCCGGGCGCGCCGGGTCGGCGACGGCGACGGCGACGGCCGCCCCCGCCTTCGAGAGCGGCACGGCGTGCAGCTCTCGCGCCAGCTCCTCCGGGAGCACGCGGACGACGGCCGGATCGAGCGCCGCCTTGGCCACCGCCACCACCTTGAGGCCGTACTGGACGGCGAGCGCGGCGGTCAGCTGCTCGGGGGTGATGAGCTCGGCCTCCACCAAGACCGTGCCGAGCCGCTCGCGCGACTCCTGCTGGCGGACCAGCGCCTCTTCCAGGGCGGCGTCGGTGATGGCCCCCTGCTCGACGAGGATCTCGCCGAGCAGGCCGGTGGGCGTGGGCAGGCCGTCGATCGTCGGGATGCTCGCCACCGGCACGGCGATGGCCTCCGTCGCGTCCGCGACCGCGATGGCACCCTCGTCGGGGAGCGCGGCCGGCCCTTCGCCGTCCGCGGCGACCAGACCGGCGCCTCGCTGCTGCTTCGGTCGCCTCAGCGCCACGAGGACCACCTCGTGCGACGAACCCCAAGTTGCATCACCGTCTCCCCCCGGTCGCTCGTGTGCGGCGGAAGGCTCCACCGCTCACGACCACACCTTATCGCGGGACCTTCCCCGAATCCCCTTCAGCATGGGCCGAACGGCCCATGTGGGGGACGCGACGACCTCGCGCTGGGCAGGCTGGGGGCGTGAACGCCGACGAGACCCAGGCGCCTACGGTGGGCGGTGTCCGCACCACGCGGCGACGCAGCCGCACCTCTCCGGCCAAGGAGTCCGCTCTCCGGGACCTGCTCCCGAGGTTCGCCGCCTCCACCGCCGGGCCCCTCCCGGCCACCTGGCTCGAGGAGGCCCGCCACGACGGGCCGGTGGCGCTCGACGTGGGCGTCGGCGACGGAGCGGCCACCCGAGCCTGGGCGCGAGCACGACCCGAGCTGCTGGTGGTCGCGGTCGAGCTCCATCGACCGGGGCTGGCCAAGCTCCTCGTCGCGCTCGACGAGGAGGCGCTCGGGAACGTGCGGGTCGTCGAGGCCGACGCGGTCGAGCTGCTCGCCCGCTGCGAACCCGCCACCGTCGCCGCCATCCGGCTGCTCTTCCCCGACCCGTGGCCCAAGCGGCGCCACGTCGCCCGACGGATGGTCGACCGGTCGTTCGCCGCCGCCGCCGCCTCGGCCCTCGCGCCGGGTGGCGAGCTGCACCTCGCCACCGACTGGGACGACTACGCCGAGCACGCCCGCACGATGGTCGCCGCCGAGCCCCGTCTCGCGCCCGAGCGGCCCGAGCGGCGCATCGACCGTCCGGTGACCGCCTACGAAGCGCGCGGGATGGCCGCGGGACGCGCCATCACCGATCTCGTCTGGCGCCGTCGCTGAGCATCGCCGACACCTCGTCGTCCGACATCGACTCGAGCGTGGCCAGGTCGGCAGCGAGGCGGGCCGGGTCGACGGTGGCCGTCTCGGGGATCACCTCGCCCGTGCCGTCGGGACGGACCCAGCCGACCCCGGGCTCGTGGCGGCGGATGATCCGCGCCGGGACCCCGCCGATCACGGCGTGGTCCGGGAAGGTGCCGGTGACCACCGAGCCGGCGGCGACCACCACGTGGCGGCCGAGGTGGGTGCCGGCGAGCACCACGGTGCCGTGGCCGAGCCAGCAGCCGTCGCCGATCACCACCGGCCGGTGGGCGCCGAGCTGGTTGCCGGGTGGCGTGGCCGGATCGGTGTAGCCGTGGTTGCCGTCGGTGACGTACACCTCCTGGCCGAACCACACGTCGTCGCCGATCGTGACCGACTCGTGGGCCACGATCCCGCAGCGCATCCCGATCAGGCTCCGGTCGCCGATCGAGATCACCGTCTCGGGCAGGCCGGGCTGGGTGGGGTGGTAGCCGGCGGCCAGGGTGACCCACGTGTTGATGGTGGTGCCCCGGCCGACGCGGATGTGGCGCTCGCCGTAGAGGACGGCCGTCGGGAAGCCCATGATCGAGCCCTCGCCGAACGCGCCGAAGCGTTCGGCCGCCGCCGTGCCCGGCGCGATGGCCCCGGCGACGCGGAGGCGGGCCCACCCGGCCTGCAGCGCCGCGTTCACCGCCCGGTGGACGCGACGGGCGACGGGACGGGGGAGCACGGCGGCAGCGTAGAGCGCAGGGCGGTCCCCGGCTCACCCCGACCGAGCCGAGCGTGCAGGGCCGGGCCCGGGCCCGGCCAACCACCCCACCCCCTCGAACTTCTGGCGCCGATGCGCCCGTCCCGGGCTCGA
>JAGQSL010000349.1 GCA_020439525.1 Acidimicrobiales bacterium
GTGGCCGTCGGAGTCGTGGCGGTCGGCCGGCGCGAGGTGCCACCGCCACAGCTCGACGTGCTCGTGGCGGTCCGTGCCCACGAGCAGGTCGCCGGCCGAGCCGCGGCCGCTCTCCCACAGCCGCACCACGTCGCTGGCCTCCACCACCCGCACCGTCGATGCCGCGCTGAGCTCCACGAGCTGGGCCAGCGACACCCCGAAGGCGTCGGCGAGGCGGCAGAGGGTCGCGATGCTCGGGTTGGTGCGTGCCTGCTCGATCTGCACGAGCATCCCCTTGCTGATGTCGGCGCGGGTGGCGAGCTGGTCGAGGCTCCACTGCCGCTCCGAGCGCAGGTCGCGCGCGTTGCGGGCGATCGCGGCGGCGACCTCGTCGGCGTCGGGCACGCCCCGCAGCGTACCGACCCCCTGCCCTGCCCCCGGGCCCGGGCCCGCCGCCTCGCCGCCCCGCTCCCGGTTCTGCCGCGCGGGGTGGTCGTGAGGCGACCGCTGACCGCGGCAGAACGGATGCCGTCGATGCGGCGGTCAACAGAGTGAACCGGCTGGTGCATTCTAGGAATGATGCGCTACGATGCACCGGCTGGTTCAGTCTGGTGAACCGCCGTGCGCAGCCGTCGAGGAGGAACCGTGGCCATCGTCTTCGCGCTCAGCGCCGCCGTCGCCTACGGCTCCGCGGACTTCGTCGGGGGGCTGGCGTCGCGCCGCACCCCACCGGTGGCGGCCGCGTTCGGCGCGCAGGTGGGCGGCCTGCTGCTCCTGCTCGTCGCGCTCCCGGCCCTGGGGGGCGGCGGCCCCGAGCCGAGCCACCTGCTGGTCGGGGCGGCCGCCGGCGTGTTCGGCGGCGTCGGGCTGGTGCTGCTCTACCGCTCGCTCGCCCGCGGCCCCATGAGCATCGTGGCGCCCACCACCGCCCTCAGCGCCTCGATGGTGCCGATCTTCGCGGGCGTGCTCCTCGGCGAGCGCCCCGGGCCGGTCACCTTCGTCGGCATCGCCGTCTCCTTGGTGGCGGTGGTCCTCATCACCCGCGAGCCCTCGGCGGCGGGGACCGTTGCCGGGGCCGACCGTCGGGTGATCGGCCTCGCCCTCACCGCCGGGGCGATCTTCGGCATGTTCTTCGTCGTGCTCCACCAGGCCGGCGACGGGGCCGGGCTCTGGCCGCTGCTCGGGGCGCGCCTCGTCTCGGTGCCGCTGCTGCTCGTGCTCGCCCGGCGCCAGGCGGCCGCGCTGGCGTGGACCGACCCGTCGACGCTGCCCCGCGTCCTGCTCTCGGGAACGCTCGACATGGCGGCCAACATCGCCTACCTGCTGGCCCTGCGCCACGGGATGCTGTCGGTCGTCGCGGCGATCACCGGCCTGTACCCGGCCTCGACGGTGCTGCTCGCCCAGGCGCACCTCGACGAGCGCCTCCACCGCACCCAGCTCACCGGGCTCGCCACCGCCGCGGTGGCGGCCGTGCTGATCGCCGTCGCCTGATCCGCTCGGGCCGGCTCAGCCGAAGAGGTCGCGCCGCGGCTCGTCGGTGTAGATCGGGTCGCGCCCCTCGGCGAACGCCGCCATCGCCTCGGGCAGGTTCGAGGTGAAGCCGAGCATCAGCTGGTTGCGGTCCTCGAGCTCCTGCGACGCCGCCAACGAGGCGATCTCGAGGTTGGCCCAGATCGTGCTCTTGGTCATGGCGAGGCCGTACGCGCTGTAGCGGGCCATGTTCCGGGCCACCTCCAGGGTGGCGTCGAGGAGCTCGTCGGCGGGCAGGACGCGCGACACCAGGCCCATGCGCAACGCCTCGTCGGCGTCGATCACCCGACCGGTCATCAGCAGGTCGTTCGAGTGCGCCGCGCCCACCAGGCGGGGGAGCAGCCACGACGCGCCCATCTCGGTGCTCGTGAGCCCGTTGACGATCCCGGTGGCGTTGAAGCGGGCCCCCTCGGCGGCGAAGCGCAGCTCCGCGGCCAGCGTGAGGCACATGCCCCCGCCGTACGCATCGCCGTTCACGGCGGCGATCACCGGCTGGTGCAGCGAGCGCAGGATCGGGGTGAGCCGCGAGTACACGTGCATGGCCCGCTGGGCGATCTGGCCCATCTGGAGCCCGTCGATGCCGGGTACGACGCCGTGGTCCTTCAGGTCGAGCCCCGAGCTGAAGGCGCGCCCGGCGCCCGTGAGCACCACCACACGGCACGAGTTGTCGGCCCGGATGGCCTCGAGGGCATCGGCCAGCTCGAGCACGAGCTCGATCGACATGGCGTTGAGCCGATCGGGCCGGTGCAGCGTGACGACGGTGACGTGGGGCTCGGGCACCTCGACGAGCACGGTGGACATGGCGGTTCCGACCCCCTCTGGCGCCCCGGTGGCGCCGAGCAGGTTCTACTCGTCGTCGAGCGAGGTCACCGACGGATCGTGGGCGTCGGCCGGGCGTCGCTCGTGGTGCGGGCGGCCCGGGGTGCGCCGGTCGTCCTTCATCTCGGACTCGAACACGTGGCGCCGCCCGTCCATGAGCTCGTCGCGGACCCGCCGCTCGGCCTCGCGCATCGGGCCCCAGTAGAGGTCGTCGAACTCCTCCACGATCTGGAAGGTCCAGCGCCCGTCGATCACGTTGCGCCCCACCATCTCCCGGCGCAGGCGGGCGGCGAGCTCGTCGTGGCCGGCCTCGGCGAGGGCGTCGGCCGCCTCGCCCAGCTGCAGGTCGGCGTGGCCCATCATCTGGTGGAAGTCGTAGAGGCGACCGCGAGCGCGCTCCACCCACTCGAGCGCCTCGCTCACCTTCCCCGCCGCCTCCACGGTGGCGTCGCTCGCCCCCTCGGGTCGGCGGTGGCGGTCGTCGGTCACGGGTCCCTCCCGGCGGTCCTAGGCTCGCAGGCCATGTCGGAGATCGAGTCGCAC
>JAGQSL010000350.1 GCA_020439525.1 Acidimicrobiales bacterium
TGGCCTTCGCCGCCTTGGTGGCCTTGGCCGGCTTCGCCTCGGCGGCATCGCCGTCGGCATCGGCCTTCTTGCGTCGCCGAGGAGGCGGGTTCTTCGGCACCGGCATGGGGAGGTTGGCGAGCTCGGAGCCCGACGAGGTGCCGCCGCGCTTGGACCGCTTCTCGCGCGTCGCCCGGCGGCTGGTCGGCCCGCGCACCGGCGTGCGCCAGACGAACACCCAGCCGACGCTCGGCACCGGCTTGGCCCCGAGCAGCCGACCCTCGTCGAAGAGCCAGTCGTAGCTGCCGTGGAACTCCTGGAACGAGTCGTTGGAGAACACGGTGGCCCCGGCCTTGTCGGCGACCTGGAGGATGAACGCGTCGCCCCGCCCGATCGCCCCGGCAGGAGGCGTCACGAGCTCGCCGTTGACGATGCCCTCCTCGAACAGCGGCCGCTCGCTCTCGTCGATGCGGTGACCGAAGGTGGCGTCGACGATGACGGTGAGCTTGACGTCGGGGTACTCGTCGAGGAGCGCGCGCACCGCCTCGTCGAGCTGCTTCAAGCTCGGCGCGGTCCGCCCCTCGGTGGCGATGTTCGATCCGTCGACGATGACGTGCGTGATGGCCATGTGAACGCAAAGTCAAGCAGAGGGGGCACGGCACGCGAGGGATCGTCCCCGCGCCGGCGGCCTCCGTACCATCGTCCGATGGCCATCGACGCGGTGCTGTTCGACTTCGGCGGGGTGCTCTCGACGAGCCCCTTCGACGCCTTCGCCCGCTACGAGCGCGAGCGCGGGCTGCCCCACGGCTTCCTTCGTCGGGTCAACGCGACCGACCCGGACTCGAACGCGTGGGCTCGCCTCGAGCGGGCCGAGCTCGGCCTCGACGAGTTCGACGCGGCGTTCGCCGCCGAGTCCGCCGCCCTCGGCCACCGGGTGCCCGGCGCCGACGTGCTCGGCCTCCTCGCCGGCGATGTCCGGCCCGAGATGGTCGAGGCGGTGCGCCGCTGCGGGGAGCACCTGAAGACCGGGCTGCTCACCAACAACGTCCTCGGGACCATGGCCGACCCTCGCGTCGCCGAGCTCCTCGCCCTGTTCGATGCGGTGGTCGAGTCGAGCGTCGTCGGCGTCCGCAAGCCCGAGCCCGCCTTCTACGAGCTGGCGTGCGACCTGCTCGGGATCGAGCCCACCGCCGCGGTCTTCCTCGACGACCTCGGCATCAACCTCAAGCCCGCGCGCCAGCTGGGCATGACCACCATCAAGGTCGTCGACCCGGCCGCCGCCCTCGACGAGCTCGAGGCGGTCGTGGGCTTCGCGCTGCGCTGAGCCCCCACCCGCCCGAGGGCCTACTTGTAGCCAGGGGCGATGTGGTCGAGCCACCAGGCGGGCGCCGCGTTGGTGAGCGTCGCCAGGTCGAGGTAGTCCCACCAGCGCGCCACCTTGGCGTCGCGGATCTCCATCACCGACGTGAACGGCAGCGTGACCGAGTGGTCGTCGTCCCACGTCCAGGTCTCCCGGTGCTCGGTGACCACCAGGTCGCCCGACGCGACGATCGGGCCGTCGTGGAGCTCGTAGGCCTGGAGCGGTGCGATGCCGAGCGTCAGCCGGGCGGTCGTCTCGGCCGGCCCGTACGCGCCGTCCTCGATGCCGATGACGGGGACGTCGACGTAGTGGCCGTCGTCGGCCATGAAGGCTCCGACGGCGGCAAAGTCGCGCCGCCCGAGGGCGGCCCAGAAGTGGGTGACGAGGGCGACGTTCGCGGCCACGGTCTCGGGCGAGGTGTCGGTCATGGCGCCGCAGCCTCGCGCAGGCCCGCCCGCCGCGCTCGCGCTACTTGGCCTCGGCCCAGGTGGCTCCGAACGAGAGGTTCACCTCGAGCGGGACCGACAGCTCGGCCGCGCCGCGCATCGCCTCGAGGGTGAGCTCGGCGACGGCCTCGCGCTCGGTGGGGGGCACCTCGAGGATCACCTCGTCGTGCACCTGCAGCACGATGCGGCTCTCGGCGTCGCGGTCCTGCAGCGCGGCGTGGAGGC
>JAGQSL010000351.1 GCA_020439525.1 Acidimicrobiales bacterium
GTCTACTTCCACGCCGGCTACGCCGTGCACGGCGCCTCGTCGGTGCCGAACCACCCGGCCAGCCACGGCTGCGTGCGCATCTCGATGAGCATCGCCGAGTACTTCCCGAGCCTCGTCGACGACGGCGAGGCGATCGAGGTCTTCCGCAGCTGACCCGCCGTCGCCGTGGCATCGTGTCGCGGTGATCCGGACCCACGACCTCGACTGCGGGGCCCTCTACGCCTCGGTTCGCGCCGAGCTGGTGGCCCTGGTGCGATCGGTCCCCGAGGCCGAGCGGCACCGATCGGTGCCGGCCTCACCCGCCTGGTCGGTGCTCGATGTCGTCGCGCACGTGGTCGGCCTCGCCGCCGACCTGAACCGGGGTCGCTTCCCCGGCGGCGAGGTCGACCCCGAGGCGTGGACGGCCGCCCAGGTCGAGGCCCGTCGAGGCCGCACGATCGACGAGCTGGCCCGCGAGTGGGACGAGGAGGGGCCCACGTTCGAGGACGGCATGCGCACCTTCGGCTACGAGGTTGGGTGCCACTTCCTCGCTGACCTGCTGGCGCACCGCGCCGATGTGGGTGCCGCCGTCGGTCGGCCCGGCCTGGAGCCGGGGCCTGCTCTCACCGCCGGCCTCGACTGGTACCTCGACGTCGCCCACCTCGCCCTCGTCGCCGCCGGGCGGGGAGGGGTGGAGGTGTCGGTCGACGGCGAGGCGACGGTGCTCGGCCCGGCCCCGGTGCTCGCCTCGGTCGACCTCGACGGCTTCGAGGCCTTCCGAGCGCTCGGCGGTCGTCGGAGCCGGGCGCAGCTCGCGGCGCTCCCGTGGCGCGGCGATCCCACCGCGGTGCTCGAGGCGCTCTCGCCGTACCCGCTGCCGGCGCACGACCTGGTCGAGCTCGTCGCCCCCGCCTGACCGGCCGCTCCGCCCGCGAACTCGGGCGACCGGTGGGACCGCGTTCGGCAACGATGCGGGCCATGACCGACGTCGCCCCACCCTCCGATCGCACCCGCGTCCGTCGCCTCGCCGACCGGGGCCGCTACGACGCCGCCACCGTCCACGCCATCCTCGACGAGGCGTACCTCGCCCACGTGGGCGTGGTGGTCGACGGCGAACCGCGCGTCCTCCCCATGGCCTTCGGTCGCGACGGCGACGTGCTGTACCTCCACGGGGCGGTGGGCAACGCCCTGCTGCGCGGGGCCGACGCGGCCGAGGTGTGCGTGACGGTGACCCACCTCGACGGCCTGGTGCTCGCCCGCTCCGCGTTCCACCACTCGATGAACTACCGGTCGGTGGTGGTGCTCGGCCGGGCGGAGAAGGTCACCGATCCCGACGAGAAGCGCCGGGCGCTCGACGCCATCGTCGACCACGTCCAGCCCGGCCGGGCGGCCGACTCCCGTCCCACCGACGACGCCGAGCTGCGCTCCACCCTCGTCGTCCGCCTCCCGCTCGCCGAGGCATCGGCCAAGGTCCGCACCGGCCCGCCCATCGACGAGGAGCGTGACCTCGACCTGCCGCACTGGGCCGGGGTCGTGCCCCTGCGCCTGGTGGCCGGCGAGCCCGAGCAGGACGCCCTCCAGCTCGACCGCCCCGAGCTCGCCGCGCTCCCGGCCCCCGCCATCACCCGCCCGAACGCCCCCGCCCCGCCGAACTGACCGCTATCTCGGTCGGCCGGCCACCGAAGATCGCGGTCGGTTCGGGTCGCGGGGCGCGGCCGCTAGTTGACCTGCTTGTCGCGGCCCTCCCAGTACGGGGCGCGCAGCTTGAACTTCTGGAGCTTGCCGGTGGCCGTGCGGGCCAGCTCGTCGCGCAGCTCGATGCGCTTCGGGACCTTGTAGCCGGCGAGCTTCGTGCGGCAGTGCTCGCGCAGCTCGTCCTCGGACACCTCCTCGCCGGGGGCGAGCACCACCAGGCCGAGCACCAGCTCGCCCCACTTCTCGTCGGGCACGCCGATGACGGCGACCTCGGCGACGGCGGGATGGCTGAACAAGGCGTCCTCCACCTCGATCGACGACACGTTCTCGCCGCCGGAGATGATCACGTCCTTCTTGCGGTCCGAGATGGTGAGGTAGCCCTCGTCGTCGATGGTGCCGCCGTCGCCCGTGTGGAACCAGCCGTCGACGATGGCGTCGGCCGTGGCCTCGGGCTGCTCCCAGTAGCTCTTCAGCACGTGGTTGCCCCGCGCCAGCACCTCGCCCTGGCCGTCGACCGCGACGGAGATGCCCAGCGCGGGGGCGCCGGCGCGCGAGAACTTGGCGGCTCGCTCGGCGGGGGAGAGGTCGTCCCACTCCTCGCGGCCGCAGTTCATGGTGAGCAGCGGCGCCGTCTCGGTGAGCCCGTAGATCTGGATGAACTCCCAGCCGAGCTCGGTCTCCACCCGCTCGATGGTGCGGGTGGGCGGCGGCGC
>JAGQSL010000352.1 GCA_020439525.1 Acidimicrobiales bacterium
CGGCGTACTCGAGGTCGCCGCCGACGGGCAGGCCGCTCGCGATGCGCGTGACGGTGAGCCCGAGCGGGCCGAGCAGGCGACCGAGGTACATCGCCGTCGCCTCGCCCTCGATGTTGGGGTTGGTGCAGAGGATGACCTCGGTGACGCCCTCGGGCTCGATGCGCGCCAGCAGCTCCTTCACCCGCAGCTGGTCCGGGCCGATGCCCTCGATCGGGCTGATCGCTCCCTGGAGCACGTGGTAGCGGCCCTTGAACTCGCCGGTCTTCTCGACGGCGACGAGGTCCTTGGGCTCCTCCACCACGCAGAGGGTGTGGCCGTCGCGCCGATCGTCGCTGCAGATGCCGCACAGCTCGCCCTCGGAGAGGTTGAAGCAGCGGCTGCACCACGCCACCCGGTCCTTGGCCTCGACGATCGACTTGGCGAGCCGCAGGGCGTCGTCCTTCGGCAGCTTCAGGAGGTGGAAGGCGATGCGCTGCGCGGACTTGGGCCCGACGCCGGGCAGGCGGCCGAGCTCGTCGATCAGGTCTTGGACGGGGCCGGCGTAGGTGGCCATCGACGCTCAGGACCCGCCGAGGAGGCCGCCGAGGTCCATCCCGCCGAGGTCGAGCTCGGGCTGGGCGAGCTGCCCGGCGCGCGCCGCGGCGTCGTTGAGGGCGGCGAGGATGAGGTCCTGCAGCATCTCGACGTCGTCGGGGTCGACGGCGTCGGGCGCGATGGTGACCGAGCGGAACTCGAACCCGCCCGTGACCTCGATGCGCACGGCCCCGCCGCCGGCCACGCCCTCCACCACGGTCGACGCCGCCTGCTGCTGGGCGGCGAGCAGCTGCGCCTGCATCTGGCCGGCCGTCTCGAGCAGGGCGCCGAAGTCGAGCCCGCCGCCCTCGCCGCCGCCCCCGAAGATCGACTGGAAGGCGGCGGCGTTCTCGTCGTCGGCCGCCTCGGGGTCGTCGAGGACGTCGAGCTGGTCGTCGAGCACCTCGTCGGGCGCGATCGGCTGGTCGTCGTGGGCGTCGGTCATGTCACTCCTCGATGATCTCCGAGCCGGGGAACGCCTCGGTGAGCGCGGCGATGCCGCCGAGCGGGGCGTCGGGGGCGTCGGCCAGGTCGTGGACGTCGTAGCCGGCGAGGTGCTCGTCGGGGTCGTCGGACACCGGGGTCGCGGCCGGGGGGCGTCCGCCGCTCGTGGGCGGCGCCGGCGACGAACCGCCGTCGCCGTCGACCTCGAGGCGCACCTTCACCGGCGAGCCGACCGCCTCGGCCAGCGCCGCCTCCACGTCGCCGCGCTTGCGCTCGCAGTTCGACCGGTGGTGGTCGTTCTCGACCCGCAGCACCGCGACCCCACCCTCGAGCGAGGCCAGCTCGGCGCTCTGGTACATCGCCTTGGTGAGCCCCGACAGCGTCGGGAGCACCCGATCGGTCCAGAGCCCGGCGAGGTCGGTGGCGCCGGCGGCCGGCGCCGGGGATGCGGGCGGGTCGGCCACGGTGGGCACCGGGTCGGGCGCGACGGGCGGGGGTGCCACCGCCGAGGGCACGGGCTCGGCCGCGGTCGGCTCGGGCGTCGGCGCG
>JAGQSL010000353.1 GCA_020439525.1 Acidimicrobiales bacterium
AGCTCGGCCAGATCGTGTCGT
Source organism: Acidimicrobiales bacterium (assembly GCA_020439525.1). Lineage (GTDB taxonomy): Bacteria > Actinomycetota > Acidimicrobiia > Acidimicrobiales > Iamiaceae > Aquihabitans. The sequence goes on from JAGQSL010000353.1 coordinate 22, forward strand.
CGGGCCGGGGCCTGTTCCCCGACGACCTCGTCGACGAGTTCTCGTCGCTGCGCGACCGGGTGCAGCCCGAACCGTTCCCGATCGTGCGCCAGGTGGTCGAGGAGGACCTCGGGCGCCCGATCGACGAGGTGTTCGCCTCCTTCGAGCGGCGGCCGATCGCCGCCGCGTCGATCGCCCAGGTCCACGCCGCCGTCCTCTGCACCGGCGAGCCGGTCGTGGTGAAGGTGCAGCGAGCGAAGGTGGCCGAACGGGTCCGGGCCGACCTCCGGGTCATGTCGTGGATCGCGCCGTTCCTGGTCGGGCGCATCCCCATCGCCGCCCTCGCCAACCCACCCGCGCTGGTGGAGCTGTTCGCCGAGACGATCACCGAGGAGCTCGACTTCCGCCTCGAGGCCGAGAACGTGCTCGACGTGGCCCGATCGTTCGCCGACCTCGGCCAGCGCGGCTACGTGGTGCCGCGGCCGCACCCCGAGCTGGTCACCCGGCGCGTGCTGGTGATGGAGCGGCTCGAGGGCTACGCCTTCGACGACGTGGTGGGGATGCAGGGCGCCGGGATCGACACCGAGGCGGTGGTGCGCACCGGGATGATCGGCTTCCTCGAGGGCGCCATGTTCCACGGGGTGTTCCACGGCGACCTGCACGGCGGCAACCTCCTCGTGCTCGCCGACGGTCGCACCGGCCTGCTCGACTTCGGCATCACGGGGCGGCTGAGCGCGCTCGAACGCCAGGCGTTCCTCCGCCTGCTCGTCGCCGGGTCGATGAACGACGTCGGGGGCCAGCTCCGCGCCCTGCGCGACCTCGGCGCACTCCCGCCCGACGCCGACCTCGGCGCCCTCGTGGCCGAGCTCGGCCTCGACCAGCCGCCCGTGGACCCCACGACCCTGACGCCCGACCAGCTGACCGGCGAGATCCAGCGCGTCATCAAGGGCCTCCTCGGGGCGGGGGCGAAGCTCCCGAAGCCCCTGATGCTGTTCGTCAAGGACCTGGTGTTCCTCGACGGCGCCATCGCCACGCTCGCCCCCGACCTCGACCTCTTCGCGGAGATCGCCACCATCGCCCTGTACTTCAACGAGCGCCACGGCGAGCGGATCGCCGAGGAGGTCGGCCTCGACGCCGGGGCCTGGCAGCTCGACCTCTCGGCCCTCGAGGCCAGCGTCGGCGCCGACGGGCCGTCCACGGCGTTCACCCACCGCGAGCTCCAGGAGCGTCGCCAGCTCCTGCGCGACCAGGCCCGCCTCGGCGGGGGCCGGCGTCGGCGCCGGCGGGGTCGGCGCAGCTGAACCCGCCCGAGGCCCGTCGCACTAGGGTGCCCGCCCGATGCGGCTCGTGATCGCGAGGTGCTCGGTCGACTACCAGGGTCGGCTGAGCGCCCACCTCCCCCCGGCCATCCGCCTGCTCATGGTGAAGGCGGACGGCTGCGTCGCGATCCATGCCGACGGCGGGGCCTACAAGCCCCTCAACTGGATGAACGCACCGAACCGCCTGGAGGAGGGCGACGGCGCGTGGACGGTGACGAACCCGAAGGGCGAGACCCTGCGGATCACCCTCGAGGAGGTCCTGAGCGACTCGGCGTGGGACCTCGGCGTCGACCCGGGCCTCCAGAAGGACGGTGTGGAAGCCCACCTGCAGGAGCTGCTCGCCGCCAACTGCGAGCGCCTCGGCACCGGGTGGCGGCTGGTGCGACGCGAGTACCCCACCGACATCGGTCCGGTCGACCTGCTCTGCCGCGACGCCGACGGGACGGCCATCGCGGTGGAGATCAAGCGTCGGGGCGAGATCGACGGCGTCGAGC
>JAGQSL010000354.1 GCA_020439525.1 Acidimicrobiales bacterium
GCAACATCATCGCCGAGCGGGTGCTCGGGCTCCCCCGCGAACCGTCGGCTTCGCCGTGACCTCGCCCCGTCGCGCCTACCTGCTGGGCTTCGTGCTCCTCGGCGTCTCGCTCAGCTTCGTGGGCCCGGCCATGACCCACCTGCGCCACCAGGTGGGCGTCGACCTCGGCGGTGGCGGAGCGATCGTCGCCGGCCAGTCGCTCGGCTACATCGTCACCTCGCTCGCCGTCGCCCGCCGCTACGACCACGGCCACGGGCACCGGACCCTGGTCCAGGCCGCCGCGGTGGTGGCCCTCGTCGTGATCGCCATCGACGCCGCGAGCGCCCTGTGGCAGCTGGTCGCGGCCTTCGCCGTGGTGGGCGCCGGCGCCGCCGCCACCGACGTCGGGGGCAACACCCTCATCGCCTGGAGCGAGCCCCGGGAGCGGATCGGGCCCTCGCTCAACCTCCTGCACCTTTGCTTCGGCATCGGGGCCATCGCCGCGCCGCTGCTCGTGTCGGCGTCGCTCGACGCCACCGACGGGCTCGTGCCCCTCGCGGCCGCGCTCGGGGCCGGCGCCCTGGTGCTCGCCCTCCTGCTCGCCCGCAGCCGCCAGCCCCGCCCCCGTCACGAGGACGCCCACCACGTGCCCGTCGCCCCCGAGGTGCGGCGCCGCATCCTCCGCCCGGTGCAGGCCTTCTTCTTCGTCTACGTGGGCGCCGAGGCCACCATGGCCGTCTGGGTCACCACCTGGGCCGAGGACCTCGACCTGGGGCCCGAGCGGGCGGCCGCGCTCGTCACCGCGATCTTCTGGGCCGGCTTCACCCTCGGGCGCCTCGCCGCCGTGGTCGCCACCCACCGGATCTCGGTGGGCCGGGTGCTCGTGGCCGCCTGCGCCCTGTCGACGGTGCTCGCCGCCAGCCTCCTCGCCGCCGATCGCCTCGAGCTCGTCGCCTGGGTGGGCACCGGGCTCGTCGGCTTCGCGCTCGGCCCGCAGTTCGCCACCATGTTCGCCGTCGCCGACGGCGCCATCGGCCTCGACGGCGCCACCACCTCGCAGATCATCGCCGCCTCGGGCCTGGGGTCGCTCACCATCCCCTGGCTCACCGGCCAGCTCCTCGAGGCCGGCGGCACCGGGCGGCTCCCGGCGGTCGTGCTCGCCGGCGCCGCGGCATCCACCGTGGCGGCGCTCGTCGTCGTCCGACGCGCCCGGGTGATGCCGAGCACCACCGCTAGGGTCGCCGCGTGACCGGGCGACACGACCTCGACCAACGGCTCTTGATGCATCGCCGGCGGTTCCTCGGCCTGCTCGCCGGCAGCACCGGTGCCCTGGTGCTCGGCGCCTGCTCCGACGGGTCGTCGGGGTCGAGCACCACCTCGACCACGGCTGCGGTGCCGCCGGCCGAGGGCATCGACGCCGACCCGTTCGCGCTCGGCGTCGCCTCGGGCGACCCCGACCCCCGCTCGGTGGTGCTGTGGACCCGCCTCGTGGTCGATCCGCTGGCCGACGACGGCTGGGGCGGCATCGGTGAGGTCGACCACGCCGTGCGCTGGGAGGTGGCCACCGACGAGGGCTTCGACGACGTGGTGGCGAGCGGGCTCGAGCCGGCCCCCGCCGAGCTGGGCCACAGCGTGCACGTCACCGTCGATGGTCTGGCCGCAGGCACGGGCTACTGGTACCGCTTCCAGATCGGCGAGTTCACCAGCCCCGTGGGCCGCACCCGCACCGCCCCCGCCGACGACGACGCCGTCGACCAGCTCACCCTCGCCTTCGCCTCGTGCCAGCTCCGCACCGCCGGGGCCTGGAGCGCCTACCCGCACCTGGTCGACGACGAGCCCGACCTGGTGCTCTTCCTCGGCGACTACGTGTACGAGTACCCGGGCGGCGAGGGCGAGACGGCCGTCCCCCTCGACGACGAGCCCCAGACGCTCGCCGACTACCGCCTGCTCTACGGCGCCTACAAGCGAGACGCCGGCCTGCAGGCGGCCCACGCCGTGGCGCCGTGGGTGGTCACCTGGGACGACCACGAGGTCGAGAACAACTACGCAGCGGGCGTGCCCGAGGACGACGACGACGCCCCCGGCTTCGACGAGCGTCGGCGGGCCGCCTACCAGGCCTTCTGGGAGCACCACCCGCTGCGCATCGATCCGCCGGCCGACGACGGCTCGCTCCAGGTCCACCGCTCGCTGCGGTGGGGCACGCTCGCCGAGGTGTTCGTGCTCGACGGCCGCCAGTTCCGCTCCGACCAGGTCTGCGGCGATCAGGTGGCCACCAACCGGCGCGAGTGCCCCGAGATCGACGACGAGGACCGCACCATGCTCGGCGCGGAGCAGGAGGCCTGGCTCGACGAGGGGCTCACCGGGTCCGACGCCACGTGGAAGGTGCTCGCCCAGCAGACCGTCATGAAGGCGCTGGTGCTGGGCGACATCGTCCTCAACGTCGACCAGTGGGACGGCTACCCGGCCGCCCGGGCTCGGCTGCTGCGCACGATCGAGCAGGAGGGCGTGGACAACGTGGTGGTGCTCACCGGCGACATCCACGCCGCCGGCGCGGCCGACCTCCGCTCCCCCGACGCGAACGCCGACGGTCCGGTCGTGGCGGCCGAGCTGGTGGGCACGAGCATCTCGTCGCCCGGCTTCGGCTCGCTCGTCGACGGGCTCGACCTCTCCCCCCTCGGCCTGGCCTACGCCAACTTCGCCGACCACGGCTACGCCCGCTGCACCGTGACGCCCGAGACCTGGCGATGCGAGTTCGTGGTGGTCGACGACCTCACCGACGGGGCGGCCGCCTCGGTCGACGCCACCGTGGAGATCGCCGCCGGCACGCCCGGTGTGCGGCGGGTCTGAGCCTCAGGCCGGCAGGTCGAGCCGGCCCTCGTGCAGGAAGCGCCGGCGGGCCTCGGGGCGGTCGAGGCCGAAGAGGCGCCACGCCCAGACGGCGATGGCGATGCCCGCCAGCTCGAGCACCACCGAGACCCCGAGGTGGGACCACTCGGGGATCTGCCCCTCGGCGAACGCCCAGCCGGTGAACGGCCACCAGAACACGTCGGTGCGGGCGAACGAGCCGTCGAGCACGAGGTGGCACATCATCCCGATCGGCACGCCGAGGACCCGGCGCCGCAGCAGGCGGCGCCGGCCGCGGGTGGCGACCATGGCGACGCCCAGCACGAGCGCCGGGCCCACGATCGAGTGCAGCACCCTCGGGCCGCCGAGCAGCCCCTCGAGCACCGGGAGGAGGGCACCGACGACGACCGTGCGGTAGTCGACCCCACCGGAGCGGAACACGACGGCGACGAGCACCACCGAGGTGGCGGCGAACCAGACGAGCACGGATCGGACGTCCGCTAGGGCACGAGGATGCGGCCGCACTCCTCGCAGTGGCCGTACTCGCCGTCGGGGAGCTTGCGGAAGGCGGCGACCTCGACGGCCGACAGCCCGAGGTGGCAGCCCCCGCACTGCGTGCCGGTGAGCTTCGCCACGCCGATGCCGCCTCGCCCGGCGCGCAGCCGCTCGTACTCGGCGAGCAGCTCGGCGGGGACCGGCGTGGCCGCCTCGGCGCGCACCGCCTCCTCGGCCTCGACCTCGGCGGCCAGCTCGGCCTCGGCCACGGTCAAGCGGGTCTCGGCATCGGCCAGCACGGCGCGGCGCTGGTCGACGGTGGCGGTCAGCTCGGCCACCTTCGCCTCCACCGGCTCGACCTGCTCCATCACCTCGAGCTCCTCGTCTTCGAGCTGGGTGATGCGACGGCCGAGCGCATCGATCTCGTCTTGGAGGTCCTGCAGCTCTCGCGGGTTGCTGACCGTGCCGCCGTAGAGCTTCTGGTCGAACCCCTGGCGCTTGGCCTTGAACGACTCGACCTCGTCGTCGATGCGCTTCTGCTGGCGGGCCAGGTCGTCGCGGGTCGCCGACTCGGCGGCGAGGGCGGCCTCGGCGTCGGCCAGCGCGGCGGCGGCGGCCTCGGCCTGCTGCTTGTCATAGGCGGCCTGGGCCCACTCGTCGAGGAGGGTGGCCCGCTCCTCGTCTGGGAGGATGACATCGAGACCTTCGGCACGGCCCGTCAGCGTGGGATGTGCCAGAGCGAGAGCGGCGCGGATTTCGGATAAAGTGGCCATGGTCAAGGGAGTTTGGCGCCGTAGATTACGACCTTGCCGCTGGCGATATTGGTGCCGATGAAAAGGATTTTGCAGCCTGTCATCGCCGTCGTGTTGGCGAGTGTTGACGCCCCATTGACCTGGATCAGATTGCCAAGGTAATTGACATACGAGCCTTCGAAAAAGATTTCCTTGCGAGCGGTTGACCTCGGAAAGGCTATGATTCGCAATTTGCAACACTCGCCGGAGGCGTTGCCGAGGTCGATGTAGGGGCAATGGTGACCGGCCGTCGAGTTGGCAAACAAATCGCCTGCGGCACTGAGGACGGGAGCCCGATACCGGAAGCCCGTGTAATGCGTGGTTCCGGTCACGTCGGCCCCGGCATCTCGCCACCTCCACAATAATGCGGCACTATCCGCTACCGGGGCCAGATCGATGAAGTGGATCTCGTAGACATCATAGCTGGAGCTAAAGACGCCATCGAACAAAAGGTAGGAATTGTTGGATGCCACATCGCTGGCGATCGGCACACTCCCCGGGATCACCGGCATCATGCTCGGATCGAGCAGACCATCATCCCCCAGTCGTGGGATCTTGCCGGCGTCTCCGGCCCCCGCACTGCTCGCGACCGTAGGCTTGAGCGTCAAGACGCCGTTGACCAGATCGAGGAAAGAGTCAGCCATGGCCAGGAGCGGTCAGTGCCCGCTGGATCAGGCCACCGAGACGGGCTCGCCGGGCTCGAAGACGATCTGCGAGGCAGAGCGAGCCTTGCCGACGAGCTGGATTTGGTTGCCGCTGGTGGTGTGGCCGCTCACGTCCTCGGTGGCGGCGCCGCTGGTGCCCTTGCTGAGATACTGCCCCGCCCCGACCGTCAGGCCGGAGAGTCCGGTGATGACCCCGTCGTGATAGACGGTGACCGAGTCGCCGCTGGTGGCGCTGGCGAGCACGAAGCCGTCCGCCGGCTTGCTGGCGTCGGTGGCGTTGGCCTTGCGGGCCTTGATGGTGCCCGTGTCATTCCAGAGGTTGACCAGGTTGCCCGCGTCGAGGTCCTCGCTGCAGGCGCAGGTGGTGATGTCGCCCGCGATGCCGCTGGGCATCATGGTGAGGTCGAGCTGGCCGTTGCTGTCGAGCTTGGGGATCTTGCCAGCGTCCCCGCTGCCGGAGCTGCTGGCCACGGGGGTTTTGAGCGTCGGGACGCCGTCGATGAGGTCGAGGAATTTGTCAGCCATGGGAGGAGGTCGGTAGAGGTGGTGTCAGCGCATCGGAGCAGAGAGGAGCGTGGTATCCAGTCTCCCGCACGGCGTGCGGTCTCGCCACGATGCCAGGAATGGATCGCCACTCAGAGCTGCACGGGCATGTGGAGGCCCAGGGCGACGGTGTCGGCGGCGATGGCCACGCCGACGACCTGGGAGATGCCGGCGGTCGGCGGGGTCTCGGTGAACTGCCCGGAGGCGCCGAGCCACTGGGCGAGACCGGGGTGCTTGCCACTGAGTCCCCGGACCTCGCCGAGGCGGTAGGCCTGACCGGCGGCCCCGGCGGCGATGGTCTGGAGGACGACGCCATGGGCGGCGACGCTCTCGGGGCCATCGGCGAGCTGGAGCAGGCCGTCCGGCCGCAGATGGACGAGACGCCCGGCGGGGATCTCCTCCGCGACGGCGAAGAACCCCAGCAGGCCAAAGGCCCAGCGATCGGAGGGAT
>JAGQSL010000355.1 GCA_020439525.1 Acidimicrobiales bacterium
GTGGTGGTCGACTCGAACCAGGTGGGCGTGTCCACGCGGCGGCTGCTGGCGTCGGGCGCGGTGGGGTCGGTGTGCGGCGCCGGGCCCGGGCTGATCGGCGTCACCTTCGTCACGCCCTACCGGTTGGCCGAACTGCTGGGCGCCGCCACGCTGGCGGCCGAGGGGCGCCGGCCCGTGTCGGTGCCGGTGCTGGGCGCCGCCGTCCGCGGCGCGCTCGCCGCCGAGCCCGGGGCGTTCGCCCCGGTCGCTCACCACGCGGCCACCGAGGCCGCGCTCGTGGCCGCCTACCGGGAGCTGCGCGACATCGAGGACCCGGCGCTGCGGGTCCTGGCGGGCACGGGTGTGCGAGCGGCCGAGGTCGTGCGGGTGCACCGTGCCGCTCGCGATCGGCTGGCCGACGGCTGGTACGACGAGGAAGACCTCATGGCTGCGGCGACCGCGGCGGTCGAGGCCGGGCGGATGCCCGCGGAGGTCGGGGCGGTGGTCGTCCACCTCCCCCAACGCCTCTCGCGCCACGCCGCCGCACTGCTGCGGGCCGTGGGCACGGCCACCGAGCTGCGCGTGCTCGCCGGCACCACCGGCGTGGCCCGCGCCGACGCCGAGGTCGGCCGCGCCGTCGCCCTCCTCGGGCTCGACCTGGGCCTCGCGCCGACGGGCGAACCGCTGGCCGACGTGGTCGCGCCCGACCGCACCCGCATCCTCACCGCGTCCGATGCCGACGACGAGGTGCGCGCCGCCGTGCGCGTCGTGGTCGACGCCGTGCGGGCCGGCACGTCCCTCGATCGCGTCGCGGTGCTCCACGCCGCCGTCGAGCCCTACGGCCGGCTCCTCCAGCACCACCTCGACGCCGCCGGCGTGCGCACCAACGGCACCGCCACGCTCCCGCTCGCCGGGCGCCTCGCCGGGCGCACCCTCCTCGGGCTGCTGGCCCTGCCGCAGGGCGGGTTCCGCCGCCAGGACGTCTTCGCCTGGCTGGCCGGCGCGCCGATCCGCCACGAGGGGCGGCCGGCGCCGGTGGCAGCGTGGGAGCGGGCGTCTCGAGAGGCCGGTGTCGTGGCGGGGCTCGACGACTGGCGCGACCTGCTCACCCACCACGCCGAGGCGGCTCACCGGCGCGCCGACCGGCTGGAGCGTGCGGCCGTCGAGGGCGCCGAGGATCGGGGCGCCGAGGACGACGACGGCACCTCCTGGCGAGCCGAGCGGGCCCGCGTCGAGGCGGCCCGAGCCACCGAGCTGCGCGACGTGGTGCTCGGCCTGGCCGGCCGCCTGGCGGAGGCGACGGCGCCGGCCCCCTGGAGCACCCGGGCTCGCTGGGCGAAGCGCCTCCTGGCCGACGTCCTCGGCGGGGCCTCGGCCCGTCGCCGCTGGCCCGAGGCCGAGCGGCGAGCCGCCGAGCGCCTCGAGCTCGCCCTCGACCGCCTGGCCGTGCTCGACGACCTCGAGGGCCCGGTGGCGCTCGACGTCTTCATCCGCGCCCTCACCGTGGAACTCGAGGGCGACCTCGGCCGCGACGGGCGCTTCGGCGAGGGCGTGCTGGTCGGGCCGGTGTCGATGGGGGTGGGGGTCGACCTCGACCTCGTGGTCGTGGTCGGACTGGCCGAAGGCACCTTCCCGGCCACCCCGGCGGACGACTCGCTGCTCCCCGACGAGGACCGCGAGGCGCTGGGCGGGGCGCTCGCCCTGCGATCGGGCCACACCGACCGGCTGCACCACCAGCTCCTGGCCGTGCTGAGCGGGGCCACCGCCCAGGTCCTCTGCGTGCCGAAGGGCGACCTGCGCCGCAGCCGGGAGCGGGTGCCGTCGCGGTGGGCGCTCGACGTCGCCTCCCACCTGGCCGGCGAGACCTGGTGGAGCCCCGAGCTCCTCGGCGGCCAAGCGCCGTGGCTCACCCACCTCGCCTCGTTCGACGATGCGATCCGCCGCGCCGAGGTCCCCGCCACCGACCAGGAGCACCGCCTGCGCTCGCTGCTCGCCCGCGACCCGCAGCGCCGCGACCTGCGGCGCGCCGCCGAGGAGGTCGACGACGTGCTGGCCGCCGGGGTCGAGGTCGTCGACGCCCGCAGCTCGGACCGCCTCACCCGCTTCGACGGGAACCTCACCGGCCTGCCCGTGCCGTCCCCGGTGGATGCCGGCACGTCGGCGTCGCGGCTCGAGGCGTGGGCGGCCTGCCCGCACGCGTACTTCCTGCGGCACCTGCTGCGCATCGAGCCCGTCGAGCAGCCCGAGGACGCCCTCCAGATCACCGCCCTCGACCGTGGCAACCTCGTCCACCTCGCCCTCGAGACCTTCCTCCAGGCGGCGATCGACGAGGACCGCGTCCCGGCGGTGGGCGACGCGTGGAGCGACGACGATCGGCGGGCGCTGCTCGCCATCGGCGTCGACCTCTGCGAGCGCGCCCACGCCCAGGGCCTCACCGGCCGGGCCCTCTTCTGGCCGCGCGACCGGGCCAAGATCCTCGCCGACCTCGACCGCTTCCTCACCGAGGACGACCGCTGGCGGTCCGTCACCGGCGCTCGGCCCATCGCCACCGAGCTGCCCTTCGGGCTCGACGGCCGCGAGCCGCTCGCGTTCCCGCTGACCGACGGGCGCCACGTGCCGCTGCGCGGGAAGGCCGATCGCGTCGACGCGCACCCCGACGGCTCCCTCCACGTCCTCGACTACAAGACGGGGAGGTCCGATCGCTACCGCGGCCTCGACGCCACCGACCCGCACCAGGGCGGCCAGCACCTCCAGCTCGCGGTGTACGGCCAGGCGGCACGCCAGCACGTCGGGCGGCCCGACGCCCCGGTGCGAGCCGAGTACTGGTTCACCTCGGCGAGGGGACGCTTCGAGCGCCTCGGCTACGAGATCACCGACGAGGTGCTGCACCTCGTGTCGGAGGCGGCCACCACCATCGTCGAGGGCATCGAGCAGGGCCTCTTCGCCCCGCACCCCGGGCCCCCGTCGACCTCGCCGTTCCCCGACTGCCCGGCCTGCGACCCCGACAACCTCGGCACCACCGAGGTCCGACGGCACTTCTTGCGCAAGCTCGACGACCCGGTGCTCGCCCGCTACGTCCAGCTCGTCGGCGTCGCCCCCACCGAGGACGACGACGGATGACCCTCTTCGACTTCCTCCCCGACGAGGCCGCGGACCCCGAGCCGCCCGACCGACCCCCACCCCCCGACCAGGACCAGCGCGACATCGTCGCCCACGCGCTCGACACCACCCTGTTCGTCGAGGCGGGCGCGGGATCGGGCAAGTCCACCGCGCTCGTGGGCCGGGTCCTCGAGCTCGTCACCAGCGGTGCCGCCGAGCTCCGGTCGATCGCCGCCATCACCTTCACCGAGAAGGCCGCCGCCGAGCTGCGCGACCGCATCCGCCAGCAGCTCGAGCAGACGGCCGAGGCGGCGAGGGCGGCGGGCGACGGCGCACGGGCCACCCGGTGCGACGCCGCCATCGACCAGCTCGACGGGGCCGCCATCGGCACCCTCCACAGCTTCGCCCAGCGCATCCTCGCCGAGAACCCCATCGAGGTCGAGCTCCCCCCACGCCTCGAGATCGTCGACGAGGTCAGCTCGGACGTCCAGTTCGACCAGCGGTGGCGCACCTTCCAGGACCGCCTCCTCGAGGACCCGGCGATGGAGCGCACCCTGCTCCTGCTCTTCGCCACCGGGGTTCGACCGGCGGCGCTGCGCGCCCTCGCCGTCGAGTTCGACCGCAACTGGGACCTCGTCGAGGAGCGGGTCGACGCCGCCGCCCCGGAGCCACCGCAGCTCGCGGCGCGGCTCGAGGGGGCGCTCGCCGCGGTCGACGCCGTGTGCGAGCGCGTCGCGCACTGCACGAGCCCCGACGACAAGCTGGCCGCCCGCCTGCACGACGTCGCTCGCCATGCCGATGCCCTCCGCCACCTCACCGACGAGCTCGACCTGCTCGACGAGCTCAGCGGCACCGGCGCCCTCAAGGCCCCCAGCTTCAAGGCGGGCAACATCGGCGCCGCCAAGAACTGGGGCTGCGACCACCGCGAGATCCAGGCCGACCTGCGCGCCGCGGGCGAGCAGCTCGACGCCGTGCGGGGCGAGGTGGCCCAGGCGTGCGCCCGCCGCCTCGCCGCCGAGCTGCGGGCCTTCACGCTCGACGCGGCCGCCGAGCGACGAGCATCGGGTCAGCTCGCCTTCCACGACCTGCTCGTGCTCGCCCGCCAGCTCGTGCGCCACCACCCATCGGTGCGCGGCCGGCTCCACCGCCGCTACCAGCGCCTGCTGCTCGACGAGTTCCAGGACACCGACCCGATCCAGATCGAGATCGCGGTGCGGATCGCCGCCGCCGAGCCGGAGTCGGCGAGCGCCGGGGAGCTCCCGTGGCACGAGGTGGCGGTGCGACCGGGCCACCTCTTCGTCGTGGGCGACCCGAAGCAGTCGATCTACCGCTTCCGTCGCGCCGACATCTCCCTGTTCCTCGCGGCCAAGGCGCGCTACGGCACGGCCGGCGGGCTGGTCACCCTGTCCACCAACTTCCGCACCGGCGAGCCCATCATCGCCTGGGTCAACCACGCCTTCGGGCGCCTCCTCGCCGAGGGGGCGGCCGTCGACACGCCGGTCCCGTCGCAGCCCGACTACGTCGCGCTGCAGGCGGTGCGCCCCGCGCCCGAGGTGGGCCCGGCCGTCTCGATCCTCGGGCGCGACGCCCTCACCGCGGGTCGGGCGGCCGAGCTGCGCAGCGCCGAGGCCCGGCAGGTCGCCGCCACCATCGCCCGCATCCGCGGCGAGGGCTGGACGGTGGGCGACGACCACCGTCCCGCCCGGCTGGGCGACATCACCGTGCTCGTCCCCGCCCGCACGTCGCTCCCGTTCCTCGAAGACGAGCTCGATGCGGCGGCCATCCCCTACCGCGCCGAGTCGAGCAGCCTCGTCTACGTCTCCCGAGCGGTGCGCGACCTGCTGATGTGCGCTCGCGCCGTCGACGACCCCGCCGACCCGCTCGCCGTCGTGTCGGCGCTGCGCTCGCCGCTGTTCGCCTGCGGCGACGACGACCTGTTCCGACACAAGGTGCTCCAGGGCGGGACCTTCCACCACCTGGCCACCCAGCCCGGCACGGTCGAAGACGGCCCCGTGGCACAGGGCCTCGCCTACCTCGCCGAGCTCCACCGCCTCCGCCACTGGACCTCGCCGGCCGAGCTGCTCGAACGCATCGCCCGCGACCGCCGCCTCTTCGAGCTGGGCTTCGCCGAAGGTCGCACCCGCGACGTGTGGCGCCGGCTCCGGTTCGTCATCGACCAGGCGCGGGAGTGGGGCGAGGCCACCGACGGCAACCTCCGCGAGTACCTGCTGTGGGTGGCGCGCCAGAGCAGCGAGGGCAGCCGGGTGGCCGAGGCGGTGCTGCCCGAGTCCGACGACGACGCCGTGCGGATCATGACCATCCACGCCGCGAAGGGCCTCGAGTTCCCCATCACCATCGTGAGCGGCATGTCGACCGCACCCCAGGCCCGGCCCTCGCCGGCCCAGGTGGTGTTCCCGTCGGGCGGCGGGGTCGGCTACCGCTTCGGCAAGGCGGTCACCACCGACGAGTTCGAGGACTGGAAGCCCATCGACGAGCAGATGGCCTTCGACGAGCGCGTCCGGCTGCTCTACGTGGCGTGCACGCGGGCGAAGGACCACCTCGTGCTCTCGCTGCAGCGCAAGGTGCGCGCCAAGGCGCCCGAGCCGGCGAAGCGCACCAACGCCGAGCTGCTGCTCGACGGGTGCGGCGACGGGCTCGACGACCTGCCCGACGCCGTCGCCCCCGACGTCGAGGCGCCGGCGATCGACCGCCCGGCGCCGCCGTCGCCCCCGCCGCCGTTCGACCGGTGGCGCGCCGAGCTCGACGTGGCCCTGGCCCGCGCCTCGAGACCCACCACGGTGGCCGCCACCGCCCTCACCGCCGAGGGCACGCCCGACGTCGCCGTCGACGAGCCCGACACCGATCCCGAGCCGGCCGAGGCCGGCGTGCAGAAGCGCCCACGCGACCTGGACCTGCCGCCGTGGCTCAAGGGCCGGTACGGCACCTCGGTCGGTCGGGCGGTGCACGGCACGCTCCAGACCATCGACCTGGCCGATCCCACGGGGCTCGCCGGTGCGGTGGCGGCGCAGTGCGAGGCCGAGGCGATCCCCGACCGCGTCGACGAGGTCGAGGCGCTGGTGCACATGGCGCTCGCCACGCCCGTCGTGGCGGCCGCCACCATCGGGCCGCACTGGCGGGAGGTGTACGCCGGCACGCCGACGGACGGGGGCCGGCTCCTCGAGGGCTACATCGACCTCCTCTACCGCACCGAGGACGGGATGGTGATCGTCGACTACAAGACGGCGGCCACGAACGACCCGGCCGAGCTGGCCCACCGGGTGGCCGGCTACCGCCTGCAGGGCGGGGCCTACGCCCTCGCCGTGCGCCAGACCACCGGCAGCCCGATCGCCCGGGTCTGCTTCGCCTTCCTCACCCCCGCCGGACCCGTCGAGATCGATCTCGACGACGTCGATGCGGCCATCGCCGAGGTGGAGGCCCTGGTGGCGGCCGGCGCGGAGGTCGAGCTGGGCTGAGCGGCCGTCCCGGAGAATTTCGGGGACGACCGAACCCGCAGGTCAGCACCGGTGCCGCGTCGTCCCTGGTGGGCCGGCATCACCCCTCGCTGTCAGACCCCCTGGGTACCGTCGAAGCGTCCCCTCAGGAGCCGTCCCGATGCCCTTCTCCTTCCTCCACGCCGCCGACCTCCACCTCGACACGCCGTTCGCGAACGTGGGCGGGTACCCGGCTGCGGTCGGCGAGGCGCTGCGGGAGGCCTCCCTGCAGGCGTGGGGCGCGCTCGTCGAGGAGGCCAGCCGTCGCCAGGTGGCGTTCGTGCTGCTCGCCGGCGACGTCTACGACGGCGCCGAGCGCGGCCTTCGGGCCCAGCGGGCCTTCCTCGAGGGGGTCAGCCGCCTGGCCGACGAGGGCATCCGCACGCTCCTGGTGCACGGGAACCACGACCCGGTGGCCGAGGGGTGGACGGCGGTGCGCTCGTTCCCCGACCTCGTGACCACCTTCCCCGCCCACACGGTCGCCACCGAGCGCTTCGAGGCCGGCGGCGAACCGGTCGCCGTGCACGGCACCAGCTACGCGGTCGCGGCCACGAGCGACAACCTGGCCCGCCGGTATCCGAGCGCCTCCGGCGGCGGGTTCCACATCGGGCTGCTGCACGCCAACGTCGGCGGCCCCACCACCGGCCACGCCGACTACAGCCCGTGCACGCTCGACGACCTCCGCCGGCCTGGCTACCACTACTGGGCGCTCGGCCACGTGCACGGCCGGCGGGTGCTGGGCGAGGGCGAGCCGTGGGTCGTCTACCCGGGCAACCTCCAGGGCCGCAGCACCAAGCCCACCGAGCGCGGCCCCAAGGGCGCGGTCGTGGTGACGGTCACCGACGGCGTGGCCGGCGACCCCGAGTTCGTCGCCCTCGATCGGGTGCGCTTCGTCGACGTCGACGTGCCCATCGCCCCCTACGCGGAGGTCGGCTCGCTGCTCGACCAGCTCGAGGCGCTGGCCAGCCCCGCGGCCCACGATGGGCGGTCGCTCGTGGTGCGCGCCACGCTCACCGGGCCCGGCGCCCTCCACGAGCAGCTCCTGGCGCCGGCCCGCCGGGCCGAGGTGCACCACGAGCTGCGGCGGCGCGGCGCCGAGCGGACGCCGTTCACGTGGTGGCAGTCGATCGCCTGGCAGACCAAGCCCGAGGCGGCCGTGGTCGACCTGCGCCACCGCGACGACTTCACCGCCGACCTGCTGCGCACCTGCGAGGAGGCCGACGACGCCCTCCGCACCGGCTGGGCCGACCACCTGCCCGCCGAGCTGCGGCGCGAGCTCGACGACCTGCTGCCCGACGGCGGCCACGACCAGATCTGGGCGGCCGCGCAGGCCGCCGCCCTCGACGCCATCAGCGGAGCGGACGCATGAAGATCGACGGCTGGCACATCGACGGCTACGGGGTCCACCACGACCTCGGCGCGACCGACCTCCCCCGCGGGCTCACGATCGTCGAGGGCCCCAACGAGGCCGGCAAGAGCACCCTGCAGGACTTCCTGGTCGGCATGCTGTTCGGCTTCACCGCCTCCAACCGGCCCGACCACCACGCCCCGCTGCGCGGGGGCACCTACGGCGGACGGCTCCTCGTCACCGACGACGACGGCCGCTCGTTCACGATCCACCGCGGCGCTCGCCGCTCCTCGCTGCGGGTCACCGGACCCGACGGTCCCGTCGACGACCCCGAGGCCGAGGTGCGGCGGCTCACGGGCAGCGTCACCAAGGACCTGTACCTCGCGCTGTTCGCCGTGCACACCGACGAGCTCGACGAGCTGAAGGCGCTCACCGACGACCAGGTGCGCGACCGGGTCTTCTCGGCCGGCGTGCTGGGCGCCGGGCGCACCGCCCAGGCCGCGCTCGACCAGCTCGGCGCCGAGCGCGACGAGCTCTGGAAGCCGGGTGGGCGCAGCGCCGAGAAGTACCGTCTGCGCCGCGTGCGCGACGAGCTCGGCGCCGCCCGCGCCGAGGCGGCCGAGGCCCGTCGGCGAGCCGCCGGCCTCCCCGGCCTGCTGCACCGCATCGCCGCCCTCGAAGCCGACCGCGACCGTGCCCACGGCGCCCGCTCGGAGCTGCAGGACCGCCGCAGCCTCCTCTTCGTGGTGTCCAACCAGTGGCCCACGTGGGCCACCGCCGCCGAGGCGCGCGGCGAGCTCGACCAGCTCGGCGTGGTCGAGCCGGTCGCGCCGGGCGCCGGGGCCGCGCTGGCCCAGCGCATCGAGCGTCGCGACGACCTGCGCGCCGAGGCCGAGGCTGCCGCCGACGCCCTCGCCCGCGAGCAGGGCACCGCCGAGCGCCTGCCCGCACCGGGCCCCGCCCTCGCCCACCGGGCGGCCATCGCCGAGCTGGCCACCGCCCGGGCCGTCGAGGAGGAGCGCGAGGCGACGATCGCCCGGCTCGCCGCCGAGGTCGACGAGCATCGCCGCACGCTCGACGCGGCGCTGGCCGCCATCGGCCCCGAGATCACCGATGCCTGGGTGGACGCCCACCCGCTCGACGCGGCCGATGCCAGCGAGCTGCGGCGCACCGCCACCGCCGTGGCCGCCGCCGAGCAGCACCTCCTCGCCGGGCGCGACGCCCGGCGCCGCGCCCAGGCCGCGCTCGACGACGAGCTGGCCGAGCACCTCGCCATCGAGGACGACCTCGGCTCCCGCCACGCCCACCCCGTGGAGCGGGCGCGCACCGCCGTCGAGCAGGCGACGGCGCTCACCGCCCTGCTCACCCAGCGAGACGTCGTGGCCCACCGCCTGGCACTCGCCGACGCCCCGGCCCCGGCCCCGGCTCCGGC
>JAGQSL010000356.1:0-14658 GCA_020439525.1 Acidimicrobiales bacterium
CCGGCGTGCTCGGCGATGTCGGCGAGGGTGATGGCGTCGTAGCCGCGCTCGGCCAGGAGCTCGCGGAGCGAGGCGAAGAGGCGGCGGGTCTGCTCGGCCCGGTGGGCGGCGACCGAGCCGCCCATCACCCTCGGCATCTCACCGCCCCGACCCGTCCGGTGCTCGGCTCAGTGCTCGCCGGCCTGGCGGGGCTCGACGCCGAGGGCGACGCACGCCTCGTGGTACATCCGCACCACCTCGACGCGGATCGCGCCCCGGTCGGCGATCTGCGCGGACCAGGGGACCGTCGTGGGCGTGCGCTCGCCATCGACCACACCCTCGAAGTGGGCCCCCGCCGGAGAGATCCCCACCATCGCGGCATCGGTGGCGGAGGGGAGGCCGCCCAGCGAGCGGACGATGAGCAGGTTGTCCTCGACGTGGTCGCCGTTCATGTGGGCGACCACCGCCGCCTCGATCTCGGGTGCGAACGGGTCGGGGCGGGCGTCGGTCACGGGGCCAGCGTACGGGGTGGGGCGCGCCCGCCGTCCGAGCCCCAGCTCAGCCGCGCCGCAGCCGCACCCGCCGACGACCGAGGAGCACGAGCCCACCGGTCGCCAGCAACCCCAGGGCCACCGCGAGGAGCGGACCGGGCGCCGAGCCGGTGCGGGTGAGCGTCCCGTCGTCCACCGACCCCCCGCCCAAGGGCACCGACGAGGTCGACGTCGGCGAGACCGCCGCGGTGGTGGACGAGCCGGGCGGCGACGTCGAGGTCGTGCTCGCGGGCGTGGACGTGCTGGTCGAGGTGCCGGGCGGCGCGGTGGTCGACGTGGTACTCGAGGAGGTGGTGGAGGTCGTGGTCGACGTCGAGCTGGTCGTCGTGCTCGTGGTGGTCGACGTCGAGGTGGTCGTGGTCGAGGTCGTCGTGCTCGTGGTCGAGGTGGTCGTCGTCGTCGTGCCGCGGGGCCAGACGGCGAGGTCGTAGCCCGTGACCGCCTGGCCGGGCGCCAGGCGGATCGCCCCCGACGTCACCGGGGCGGCGTTCGGCGTCGGGCCCTCGTAGCCGTCGGGCGGCGTCCAGCGCAGGCGGTAGGTCCCGGCGATCACGTCGCCGAAGGCGAAGGCGCCACCGTCGGGCGTCGTGGCGGTGTCGACCACCCCGCCGTCGCCGTCGAGGAGCTCGACCACCACCCCGGCCACGCCGTCCTCCCCTGCGTCGCGGGTGCCGTCGTGGTCGGCGTCGGCGTAGGCGTCGCCGGCGAGCGAGGCGGGCCGCCAGAGGCCGGCATCGAGGCTGGTGAGGTCGTCGGTGCCGACGGCCACCGCATCGGTGCGAGCGGTCGAGGCGAGCGGATCGGCCGCCTTGGCGTCGGAGTCGCGGGCGTCGTCTCCACCTGCGTCCGCCAGGGTCCAGCGGTAGCCGTCCGGTCGGGCGAACCGGACCCGGTACGAGCCGGGCCGCAGCCCCGCCAGCTCGTACGTGCCGTCGGCGCCGGTCTCGGCCGTGGCCAGGACGGCGTCGCCGGGGCCCAGCAGCGCCACCGCCACCCCCTCGATCCCGGGCTCGCCCTGGTCCTGGACGCCGTCGTGGTCGAGGTCCTCCCAGACCCGATCGCCGAGCGAGGTGGTGAGCTCGATCGTGACCCGGGCGTCGGCCTCGACGGTCCCACCACCGTCGGCCGTGCCCGACGCGTGGGGCGCCACCACGGCATCGGCGGTCGGGGTGAAGGCGCCGGTGCAGTCGTACTCGCTCGTGGCCCCGGCGGCGAGGGCGCCGATCGCCTTGGCGCAGCCGGCGACGGTCGCGTCGGTGACGGCGACGGCGCTCAGCGCGGCGTCGCCCGTGTTGGTCACCGCCACGTGGAGGTCGAAGCTCGACCCCTTCGGGCCCTGGGCGGTGGTGGAGAAGGGCTCGGTGGTCCCCGCCCGACGAGCGGTGGCGACCACCGAGAGCCCTGACGGCAGGGCCACCAGCCCGGCGTCGATCGTCCGGTCGATCTGGCTGGCCACCGTGGCCAGGTCGCCGGGGCCCACCGGGGCGAGGCGCCCGTCGACCCCCTGCTCGAGCCGGAAGGCGGCCACCAGACCGGCGCCGTCGGGATCCGAGTCGACGGCCCGGTCACCGCCCACCGCTGCCGGCGAGAAGGCGAAGCCGGGCGGGGCGGTGAAGCGCACGCCGTAGTCGCCCGCGGCCAGGTCGTCGAAGGCGTAGCGGCCGCTCGGGTCGGTGGTGGTTGCCGCGAGGACGGACCCGTTGGCGTCGAGCAGCTGCACGGCCACGCCGGGCGCGGCGGGCTCGCCGGGATCCTGGATCCCGTCGGCGTCGGCGTCGCGGAAGACCGCGTCGCCGATGGCGTAGCGGGTCGCCACCACCTTCGGTTCGACGGTGATGCGGACCGTGGCCGTGGCGGTCCGGCTCGACGAGTCCGTGACCGTGTAGGTGAAGGTGTCGCCGCCCGCGTAGCCCGCCGCCGGCGTGTAGGTGTACGAGCCGTCGGCCGCGATGGCGACCGTGCCGTGGGCCGGGTTCGTGTGGGCGGTCACCGTGAGGGCGGTGCCGGCGTCGTTGGTCAGCACGCCGGGGGCGGGCACGGCGAGGGGCGTCTCGAACGCGGTCGACACCAGGTCGTCGAACGCCTTCGGGGGCGGGTCGCCGTCGGCCGTCACGATGATCGTGATCGTCCCCACCGCCTTGCGGCCGAAGCGGTCCTTGATCGTGTACTGCACCGTCGACGTGCCGAAGTAGCCCACGTTCGGGTTGAAGACCCATCCCCCGTCGTTGAGGATCTGCAGCTTCCCGCCGACCGCGGGGGTGACCGAGTCGAAGGTGATCCCCGTGCCCGTGTCGTTGGCGAAGAGGCCCTTGGTCGGGTCGGTGACGATGGCACCGGTGTTCAGCTTCGTCGTGATGGTGTCGTCGCCCGCGGTGGGCGCCGGTGGGCCGACGATGCGCAGGATGGCGGTCGCCGTGTCGGTCCGGCCGGCGGCATCGGTCGCGGTGTAGGTGAACGGCACGTCGCCCACCACGTCGCCCGACGGCGAGAACAGCAGGCCGCCGTTGGCGTAGAGCGTCAGCGTGCCCTTGGCCGGGCCGGTCGCCACGGTCGCCACCAGGCCCCCGCCCGCGTCGTTGGCCAGCACGCCGTCGGCGAACGGCACGCGGGTGTCGGCCAGCGCATCGACCGTGATGACGTCGTCGACCGCCGCCACCGCCGCCACCTCGTCGGGCCCCTCGAGCGAGAAGTCCTGCGTCGTCGGGCCCTGCGAGGAGACGACGGCCAGGGCGCTCTCGCTCGCCAGCTTCGAGGCGATCGTCGGCAGCGCGGTGATCTCGTACGCCTTGTCCGCGCCGCCCTCGCCGAGCGGGGCGTCGGCGAGCGTGTAGGTCCCGTTCGAGCTGGTGGTGGCGGTCGCCCCCCAGGCGCCGCCGACGGTGACGCCGGCGACCGGGGTGCCGTCCGACGCTCGCGTGACGGTGCCGGTGACCGACCCCACCCCGGTGCTCGCCTGACCGAAGTCCAGCTCGATCTCGGCCCCGCAGTAGATCTGGATCCGCTTGGTGGCGGTCAGGAAGCCGGCCTTCGAGGCGGTGATGTCGACGGAGGTGGGCCGGTCGTAGTTGCGCGCCGCGCTGGTCAGCTGGAACCGGCCCTGGGCGTCGGTGAACACGGGGCGGCCGCCGTCGGTCACCTGGGCGCCCTCGAGCAGCTCGTGGGTGGTGGCGCTGCGCACCGTGCCGTAGATGAAGGCCGGGGCGCACCGACGTTGGAGCTTCAGGTCGGCGACGTTCGGCCCGGCCGCGGTGGCGGTGATCACGGTCGAGGTCTCGCTCGGCCAGTACTGGGCGTTGCCGGCCGACGACACCCCGACGCTGGTGGGGGCGTTGATCGGCTGGAGGAACGTGTCGGTGATCGAGTAGCGGCCGTCCGCATCGGTCTGCACCCCCAGCCCCACCGCAGCCACCTGGATGTTCGAGATGGGCAGGCCGGTCGCCAGGTCGGTGACCCTCCCGGTGATCGTCGCGGGCAGCTTGCGGTGCAGGCGGATCGTCCGCTCGGCGGTCTCGTCGCGGGCCAGGTCGAACGAGCCGGTGCCGTCGCCGTACCAGCCGGGAGGCTCGGCCACGCCGTAGAACGAGCCCGTGGTGGCCCCCGCCGGCAGCAGGGCGATCGACGGGAACGAGGCCCAGCCCTGGTCGTCGGTGGTGGCGTTGCCGGTGGGGCCGCGGACGCCGACGCCGGGGATCGGCTCGCCGGTGTCGGCGTCCACGACGCGGATCCGCGCGCTCGCCGTGTAGGTGGGCGGCGGGCTCTTCAGGTGGCCGATGCCGAGGCCCGTCGACCCGCAGCTCGGCAGGGTGAACGTGGTCGTGGCCAGGACGGGCTGGAGGTTGGAGCCGGCGGGCGGGGCCGACCCGAACGCCGCCGTCTGCGGCCGGTTGTCGCGGGCGAGCGGCACATCGGTGAGGTGGGCGATGCCGTTCGCGTCGGTGAAGGCCGTCGGGAAGGCGGTCACCCCCTCGGGCCGGGCGGCCGACACCGTGACCTTCGAGTCGGCCACGGGCCGACCCGTGGTGTCGTCGATGACCTTGACGTACGCGTCGCCGTAGCAGGCCTTCACGGCGACGAGGTCGATCACGTTCGGGCCGGCGAGGGTGAGCGTCCCGCTCCCGAAGCCCATCCAGTAGCCGTCGACGCTGGCGTTGACGCTCACGCCGGTGGGCCCGTTGTTCGTGCTGAGGGGCACGTTGCTGATCGTGTAGGTCCCGTCGGCCGCCGTGGTCGCCCCGGGCACCCCGCTGTTCGACGCGACCCGAGCCCCGGGAAGCGGGACCCCGGTCGAGATCACCGGGCTCTGCGGGTCGGTCAGGTCGCGCGTGCCCTCGGTGACGCGACCGGAGAACGAGGTGGTGTGCTTGGCGATGAGCGACACGTCGAGGTGCGTCACCAGGTTGCAGGCGATCGTCGCCTGCGGGTTGGCCGGCCAGCTGCCGTCCTTGCCGAAGTTGAACTGGTCGGTGATCGGCTGGTTCGTCCGGCCGACGGCGATGTTCTCGAGGAGGTAGTGGCCGTTCGCATCGGTCCGGGTGACGCTGCCCGTGTTGAAGCGGGCCACGCCGACATCCGCGAGCGGCGCACCCGTCTCGCGGTCGGTCACGGTCCCCTCGAGCGAGCCGGTGCACGCCGGGATCAAGCCGAACTCGAGGTCGATCGAGCCGCCCACCTGGCGGGTGATCCCCTTCGCGGTGCCGGTCACGGTGAAGCCGGCGGTCACCGCCGGGGCGTCGGCGGCGGCCGTGACCGTGAGCACCACCGTCCGGCCCGGCTCCACCGTCGGGGGCAGCGACGCGGTCACGCCCGTCGGCAGGCCGTTGATGGAGAGGGCGATCGGGTCGGTGAACCCGTTGTCGGTGAGGACCGAGAGGTTGTAGCTCGTGGACGCGCCGGGGTTCAGGAGGGTGGACGGCGGCGTGATGACGAGGGCGAAGTCGCGGTGGAGCGTGATGGTGGTGGCGTCCACGCTCGCCGCGCCGTGGTCGTCGATCACCTGCAGGGCGATCGGGTAGGCCACCTCGGGCTCGCACGGCCCGCCGCAGAGGATCGGCCCGAACTGGTCGAACGGGAGCGCGGGCTGGAGGTCGCCGATGCCGAAGTCGCCGGTGCCGATCTTCCACCGGTAGGTGAGCGGGTCGCCGTTCGCGTCCGAGGAGCCCGTGCCGTCAAGCAGCAGGTCGCGGCCGAGGATCAGGTCGTAGGGGCCGCCGGCATCGGCCACGGGCGGGGCGTTGGTGGTCACGGTGAACGGCGAGGTGGTCGACGCGGACGCGCTCGGCCCGACCGCGAGCGCGGTGGCCGTGAGCTGCGTGAGCCCGGCCGGCGTGCCGGGCGCGATCACCAGCGTCGTCGTCGCCTTGCCGTCCGCTCCGGACGTGGCCACGGCGGTGGAGGCGCCGACGGTGAACTGGACGGGCCGGCCGGGCATCGGCGTGCCGGTTCCGGCGCGGGTGACGGTGGCGGTCACGACGACCCCGGCCCCCTGGGCGCCGGTGGTGGCCCCGCTGTAGGTGATCGCCGGGGCGACGGTCGCGCCGGCGGTCACGATGTCGGCACGCGCCACCACGCCCGCGCCATCGGCGGCCTGCACCGCCGGTGACGCCGAGCCGGCCGAGTACCACGACGTGGTCACCGTGCCGCCGACGTCAACGGGGATCGTCGGCCGGCCGTCGCCGGGATCGAAGCGTCCGGCCACCAGCTCCGCCCGCAGGCGGGTGCGGTTGTGGACCTTGACCGCAGCGCCGGCGGCAGGGGTGGCGTCGTCGATGGTGAACGCCGGGACCGGCACGGCTGGCAGGTCGCCGATCGCTGAGGTCGTCGGGGCCGGGGCCCGCGCGGCGACGGGGTCGGCGGCGCTCGGGGCGGCGGCCGTGGCGGGCTCCGGGCCGGAAGCGGGCTCGGTGGTCGCCGTCGGGGCGGGGGCCGGAGCCGGTGCCGGTGCCTGGCTCGGCGCAACGCGCGGAGCCGCCGGCGCCGCGGCGAGGCGGGCCGCGTTGGCCCCACCGCCGTCGGCCGCGCAGTCGATCACCTCGCCCAGCACGACGACCCAGACCCACCGCCCGTCGGTGCCCTCGGCGCGGGCGGCGCCGGCCGCCACCCAGGTGCGGTCCAGCAGCGCCTCGGCATCGGCCGTGCGGTTCTGCCACGTCGCCAGGGCGTCGGCCGGCAGCTTCGGGCCGCGCAGCACGAGCTGGTCGGTCTCGGCGCCGTCGGGGTAGCCGGCGTCGCCGAGGCGGTCGGCGAGCGTGCTGCCGTCGCTGCCCACGTCGGTCAGGTCGAGGTGGGCGGCCAGGTCGTCGGCGTGGCGCTGGGCCGCCTCCTGCAGGGTCGGCGATACGAGCAGGTCGAGGCGGCCGGCGGCGGCCCGCAGGTCCGACAGCGCGGTCACGAGGTCGGCCGCCTCGCCCGGCACCTCGAAGCTGGCGTCGCAGCCGGACGCGGGCGGGATGGTCACCGGATCGGGGTCGGTGGTGGGCGGCGCGGCGCCGGCCACCACCGTGACCGTCGCCGTGTCGGTGGCCGTCTGGCCGGCCAGGTCGGACACGGTCACGATGACCTCGTAGGTCCCCACGTCGAGTTGGCCGAGGTCGAGGTCGATCGGGCCGGCCGGGAGGCGCCGGGTCACCTGGCGCGGGAAGCCGGCCGCGGGCGAGGACACGTTCACGGTGAGCGAGCGGCGGTCGAACTCGCCGGGCGACGAGATGCGGCCGTGGAGCGTCGCGTGGTCGCTCGACGAGGCCACGAGGTCGTCGACGCTGACCGTGGGCGGCCCGGGGACCACGGTGATGGTGCGGGTGGTCGACGCCGTCCGGCCCCGGCCGTCGGTGACCGTGAGCTTGACGGTGTACGAGCCCGAGTCGGCGAAGAGGTGGTCGGGGCTGCGCTTCGTCGAGGTGGTGCCGTCGCCGAAGTCCCACGCCCACGAGGCCAGGCCGGCGGGGGCGACCGAGTCGTCGGTGAAGGTGACCGGCTCACCGGCCTTGGGCGCGGTGGGCGACAGGTGGAACGTGGCCTTGGGCGGCAGCGGGTTGGTGCAGTTCGGGAGCTCCAGGACCGGATCCCCGCCCTCGTCGACGAGCGTCGCCGTGAAGCGCGTCTCGACGTGGGCGGTGCCGCTGACGTCCGTGAACACCCCGTCCCAGTTGTCGAACTCGACGTCGTCGGAGCCGCAGTAGCTGTAGGGCACCCAGCTCCCGTCGCCGTCGCGCTGGAGGTGCAGGTCGGCGTCGACGCTCGGGGCGAACTGGATGGAGGTGCCGTCGCCCTCAGCGAACTTGAAGGGATCGTTGCGCCGGGTGATGGTCAGCCAGTCGTAGATCCAGAAGCCTCGGTTGAAGAAGCCGCACTGGTTCAGCTGGGCGCAGTCGTAGAGGTGGTCGACGTCGCTGATCTGCTTCAGCCCGGAGATGGTCACCGATCCGTCGTCACGCTCGACCGAGACCCGATCGAGGGGCAGCCCGGTCGTGGTGCGCAGCGCGGGCAGGATCGAGTGCGAGACCGTGCTCTGGCCGAAGGGCGTCGTCGTGTGGATCGTGAAGGCACCCGGACCGGTGGTCTCGTCGAGCGTGGGCGTGGCGGCGTCGAGGTCGACCGTCCCGGACCGCTCGAGCACGACGGGCGCGGCGCTCGGGCCCCCGTCCTCGTCATAGTCGTAGGTGCCGTCGATCGTGGGGTCCGAGGGGTCGGGCGGCACCAGCCCCTCGTAGTGGCGCGACCAGTCCGTGATCGTCTGCTCCCACGTGTAGACGAGGTGCGTGGGGGCCCGGACGGTGGCGTCGACCACCACGGTCACGGGCGCGTCGTCCACGGTTGCGGTGGCCGAGAGCTCGGCGTCGCCGGCCGTCGCCCCCGCATCCACCTCAGCGGTCGCCTCGCCGAGGGCGTCGGTGGTGGCGTCGGCCGACGCGATCGAGGGGGCCGCCGGGTCGTCGCCGGTGCCCTCGGCGGTGAACTCGATCGGCGCGTCGGCCAGGGCGTCGGTCCCGTCGTCGAAGTCGTCGGGCGTCGCCTCCTCCGCGGTGGTGGCCTCGGCGTTGCCCGCCCGGTCGACGGCCTGCGTCGCCACCGGTGCGCCGGGCGAGGCGGCCGTGCCGCGCCGCTTGCCGTTGGCCAGCAGCGTGACCTTCACGGGCGTCCGACGGGAGCGGGCCAGCCCGGCCTTGCTGCTCGGGCTGGCGCCGGCGACCGACATCGTGGCCGTGACCACCTTCGGGTCGATGCGGACGTCCTGGCCCACCTTGAGGTGGCCCTTGGGCCGGGTGGTGGTCACGGTCTTGGTGCCGATGGTGGCCGTGGCGCCGACCCGCACGAGCGTCCCGCCGGCGCTCGGCGTGAGCGGGATCGTGAGCACCACCACGCCGTCGCGGAGCGGCGGCGAGCCGGTGAGCGAGACGGTGCGGGGCTTGCCGACCGCGGTCCACGTCTTCCCATCGCTGCTGCGCTGGGCCGAGACCGTCGCCTGGGTGGCGCCGAGCGCCTGCAGGGCGTCGAGGTGGACCTCGAGGTCGCCCGAGAGCATCAGGGCCGGGAGGTCCGTCGCGGCCCACCCCTCGGTGTTCGCGGGCTCGCCGCCGAGCCGCGTCGTCCCCCACGCCGCCGCGTAGGCGGTCAGCGCGCCGAACGGGAGGTTGGTGCGGCTGGGCCGCCCGAGGGTGTCCACGCCGAGCGGCGCGGTCTTGGTGAGGTCGAGGGTGCCGAGGCCCACCGGATCGGCGCGCGGGTAGAGCGTCGTGGCCACCGGGCACGCCGCGGTGCAGCCGTCGTCGTTCAGGTCCTTCTTGGGGTGGTCGGCGGCCCCGTCGAGCACCACGGTCGATGCAGCCGGGCAGCCGGAGCTGCTCGACGTGCCGCACGTCTGGAGCCACTGGTCTCGGAACCGGCGGAGGTCGCGCATGTCGACCGCGCCGTCGGCCTCGCTGTGGAGCGCGACGCCGTCGATCACGGGGCCGAGCGCGTCGTCGCGCGACACCGGCACGCCCGAGCGCGGTGCCGAGCTGACCACCCGCCGGTTGCCGTCGGCCGATGGGTCGTTCACGTCGAGTGCGGCGATGAGGCCTTCGGGGGCGCCCGTCAGCGTGGCGAACGCGTCGATCCGAGGTGCGGCGTCGGGCCCGACGTCGGCGATGGCGTGGTCGATGATCAGCTGTCGGATCTGGCCGGCCGTCAGCGTCGGGGCGAACTGGGCGACGAGGCCCGCCAGGGCGGCGACGTAGGGGCTGGCGCCCGAGGTGCCGCCGAAGGTGCGGTAGCCGCCTCCGGCGTTGGCGCTCACGGTGTTGACCCCGGCGGCCGAGACGTCGGCCCCCACGTTCGAGAACGAGGCCCGCTGGCGCTGGGCGTCGATCGCCCCCACCACGATGATCGGGTTGGCCACGCCGTCGGGCCAGTTCGCCGACGCCCAGGCGAAGCCCGACTTGGAGCTGGCGCGGATCTTCTCGTAGGTCGTGCAGGGCGTCTGGCCCAGCGGGGTGCAGAACGTGGCGTTGCCGCTGACGCCGCTGTCGTTGCCTGCGGCCTGGACGATCACGACGTCCTGCGACGCCGCCACCCGCGCCAGCGCGAGGTCGACCTTGCCGATCTGAGCGATCTCGCGCAGGTAGCCGTCCTCGGTGTTGGGGGTGCACGCCCCCGTGCCGCCGGCGTCGTCGGCGGCACCGGGTCCGCACGTCCGGTTCCGGAAGGTCGTCGCCCAGACCGCCCCGGCCTGCGCGAACGACACCGAGTTGATGCTGAGGTTGATGGCCCGCAGGTTGGGGGCCACCCCCGCCGTCCCCTTCTGCTTCTCGAGGAGCAGGTTGTTCACGGCACCGAGGGCGCTGAAG
The DNA here is from genome assembly GCA_020439525.1 of Acidimicrobiales bacterium. Lineage (GTDB taxonomy): Bacteria > Actinomycetota > Acidimicrobiia > Acidimicrobiales > Iamiaceae > Aquihabitans. Next base: position 10,352 of record JAGQSL010000356.1, read on the forward strand.
AAGGTCGACCCTCCGGGCCCCGCCTTCGTGCTCGCCGACGCCGCCGAGGCCACGAGGTGCGCCGTCGGGTTGGCGCCGACGTTGGCGCCGGCCAGCTGCGCGGCCACGCCGGTGCCGTGGCCCTGCGCCGGGATGCCCGGCGGGTTGCCGACGCAGATGCCGAGGCAGTTCGGGAGGAAGTCGATCCGCTTCGACCCGCCCGCCGCGGGCGCCAGCTCCGGGTGCGCCAGGTCGTAGCCGGTGTCGACCACCCCGATGTCGACCTTCGACGAGCCGGCCTTGCGGATGGCGTCGAGCAGGTTCCAGGCCTGCGGGAACCGGGCCTGCTCCACGCCGTAGGACCCCGACGGCGCCCCGGCGGGCGTCGGGTAGCCCACCCAGTTGAAGCCGCCCGAGACGACGGTGGCGGGCAGCGGGCCGGGGAGGTCGGCCGAGTCGCCGAGCGGGTCGAGCGCGGCCGCGAGCACCCCCGGGGAGCTCCGGAGCGCGTCGAGCGCGGCGTGCAGGTCGTCGAAGGTGCCGTCGCCGGGATCCGGGATGGTCACCATCAGGATCGGCGTGTTCGGGGTGCGACCGGCAAGTCGGGCGTTGGCCGCGGCGAGGGCCCGGTTGGCCTCGGCCACCGTCGCCGAGTCGCGGAACTGGAGGACGATCGTGGTGCGTGACACCGTGAGGCCCCAGGTCGGCTCGACGGCGAACGAGTCGAGGTCCTCGGCCTGGCTCAGCCCGGTGGGCAGGTGCAGCGAGACCGGCGAGTCGCCGGGGCCGCTGAAGCCGTTGGGCCCGACCCGGATCGTGGCGGTCGCCACCGGCACGGCGCCGGCCGCCGGCGAGGTGACGGCGACCTCGCGGTCGTCGGGGATCGCGACCGTGAAGGCGCCGCCGACCGGCACGTCGCCCGAGTCGAAGATCGTGTCGGCGCCCTGGATCCGCCGGGTGGTGGAGCCGGTGTTGGTGATCACGATGCTCTGGCCGACCACCACGTCGATGGTGGCGGGATCGAAGCCGGCATCGGTGAGCGTGACCTCGAACGGCGTCGGGACCGGCGGCGTCTCCGGGTCGACCGCGGCCTCGGCTCGCGGCAGCGTCGCCAGCGAGCCGACCAGCACGGCGAGCGCGCTGATCGCCCACGCGGCGCGCCCCCGTCGACCCCTGGTGCCCATCGTCGGGCATTGGACTACGGCGCCGGCTCGCAGCGCATCCGTAGTCGACTACGTAGACGGCCTCGCCGACCCGCTCCCGAACGCGCCTCGACCCTCGACGCGAGGTCGAGGGTCGAGGGTTCGGCGGTGGACGGTGCGGACGAGCGCTCTCGGCTCAGAACCCGCCCATGTCGTGGTCCATCGAGGTACCCATGCCCGAGCCGGCCCGCGTGTTGTGGCAGGTGTCGTCGGGGTCGTGGATGGCGGTGCCCCCGAAGATGCAGGGCATCATGCCGGCGTACACGTCGGGCCGGAACGTCATGTCGTCGAGCACCCACACGTGGAGCATGTAGTAGTTCGACATGTTGACGTTGATGCCGTTCTGGTTGGCGCAGGCCGCGTCGGTGGTGTTGAACCCGGCCATCTTGGCGTCGCTCTTGCGGAAGCAGATCTTCGGGTGGTGGTGCCACCAGTCGTTGTTCCCGGCGAAGCCGGCCGGCGGCAGGCCCGTGCTCGTCCGCACGTAGTAGTCGAAGCCGACGAGCTTGGCCGACGGGCCGCTGCCGTCGAACTGGAGCACCTCGGGGTGGGCGGGGTCGAACACGTCGTCGAGCCCGACGCTGTCGAGGATCGGGTTGTCCTTGTCGAAGTTCGGATCGTTGAGCATGGCCGGCGTGATGCCGCCCTGGATGTGGTGGGTGCCCATCCCGCTGACGTAGCCGGTGGCCTCGCGGAAGCCGTCGGCCTCGGCGTCGCCTCGAGTCGGCCACTGCAGCGCGTAGGCCTTGGCGGCGTCGAGCTGGTCGGACAGCGTGAGGCACTGCGACCACGAGAGCGGGCCCTTGTGGGTGCCGGCGTACCAGTCGACCGAGCCGGCGGCGGGGCCGGCGGTGACCGGGATCTCCTCGGTGGGGTGGCACCACCACGGCACCGGGCCGCCGTTGGCCTTGATGACCGAGGCCATCTCCTTGTACGTGCACGAGCTGAGCAGCAGCACCATGGCCGCGCCCAGCAGCAGCCCGCGTGAACGACGCATCGTCGCCTCCCCTGGTCGGTTCCCCTCGGGGGCAACGTACTGCGGGCGGCCCCGCCTGTCCCGTGCTCCTTGCGGTCGCTCACAGAACCCTCACACTCGCCGCGGCCCCGTTTGCCGGCCGCAGGGGGCGGGTAGCCGCCAGGTGCGGACCAGCCGACGACGCGAAGGAGCCGACATGGAGCGCTCGGGCACGACCGCCACCACCCCCACCCACCTGGAGGACCTGCGCCAGCTCGTGGCCCGACCGGGCCCCTACCTCACGGTGGTGGCTGCCCGCCCGGAACCGATCGACGCCGCCATCGAGTCGCTCGTCCACGAGGTCCGCCACGAGGTGAGCGCCTCCCCGCTGGCGGCGTGCGCCGACGAGGTGGCCGCGGCGGTGCGCGCTGGCTTCCCGCAGGCGGCCGGTCTCGTGATCGTGGCCGACGAGGACGGCGTGGCGCTGGTCGAGCACCTGGAGGAGCCGCCCCGGCGCACCGGCTCGAGCTACGGCGCCGTTCCCGAGCTCGCCGCCGTCCTGGCCCGCCGGGCCACCACCATCCCGGTGGTGGTGGCGACCATCGACCGCACCGGCGCCGACCTGCTGTGGACGGCGCCGCTCCCCGCCGGTGCCACGGCGATCGGCGGGGCCGAGGTGACCGGCCGCCAGGACGAGATCCGCAAGGTGCGCGGCGGCGGCTGGTCGCACCGGCGCTACCAGCAGCGCGCCGAGGACGCCTGGGAGCACACGGCCGCCGCGGTGGCCGAGGCGATCGAGGGCCAGGTCCGCGAGATCGGCGCCCGCCTCGTGGTGGCCAACGGGGACCTGCGCATGCTCCAGCTGGTGCGCGAGCGCGTGACCGACGCCGTGGCCGCCTTGGTGCGCGAGGTGCCGGGCAGTCGCAGCGAAGACGGCAGCGCCGACGACCGCGACGTGGCGGCGCAGCGCTGGGTGCGCACGGCCGTGGCCGAGGACACCCGAGCTGTGCTGGCCCGCTTCGACGAGGAGCTGGGCCAGGGCGACCGAGCGGCAGCCGGATGGGACGACGTGCTCGGCGCGCTGCGCGAGTCGCGCGTCGAGGTGCTGCTCGTGCACGACCGGGGCGAGCCCGAGCCGACCGCCTCGTACGTGCCCGACGAGCCGAGCCTCGTGTCGCGCTCGCCCGCCGACCTCGACGGCCTGGGCGCCAGCGACCTGCGCGTCGCCCGCGCCGTCGACGTCGCCGTGCGCGCCGCCCTGCTCACCGGCGCCGACGTCCGCATCGTCCCCACCACCCCCCGCCTCACCGACGGGATCGGCGCCCTCCTGCGCTGGTGACCTCGCCACGCCCAGCCGTCCCCGCACCCCCGAACTGACCGCGATCGTCGTCGGCGGGCCAACGATGATCGCGGTCACTACCGGCGGTCGACGGCGCCGCAGCCACCCGTCGATCGCGGTTGACGGCGCCCCACCCACCGCGGAGGATGCGACGATGGCGCCCGACAACGCTCCCGACGAGGACCTCCGCCGCCGCCGGCTCGCCGTGCTCGACGAGCACTTCCGCTCGGAGATCGACCACGACTGGGCGGCGTGCCTGGCCACCTTCGCCGGCACCCCGCGCTACGAGATCGTGGCCACCGGCGCCGTCCACGAGGGCGACGAGGCCGTGATCGCCTACCACTCGGCCCAGCGCACGGCGTTCCCCGACCAGCACCACGAGCACGTCCGCATGCACGTGGCCGACGACGACACGATCGTCAGCGAGTTCGACCTGCTGGGCACCAACACCGGGGAGTTCCTCGGCCTCCCGCCCACGGGGCGGGCGTTTCGGGTCGCGGTGATCGCCGTGTTCACCTTCGAGGGCGACCGCATCACCAACGAGCGCGTGTACCTCGACGGCGCCAGCCTGCTGCGCCAGATCGCCCGCGAAGAGCTGCTGGGGCTCGCCGGCACCACCGACTTCGCCGCCGCGCAGATGCGCTGAGCTCACCGTGGAGGTCGACGACCGGCGCACCCCCGACGACGAGCTCGGCCCCCAGATCGCGGCGGGCCGCGACGCCACCATCCACGATGCCGGGCCGGGCCGGGTGCTGCGACGCACCGCACCCGAGCGCGACCTGCGCGGCGAGTCCGAAGCGATGGAGCACGTGCGCGCCGCCGGCTACCCCGT
>JAGQSL010000356.1:14676-20314 GCA_020439525.1 Acidimicrobiales bacterium
CCGGGCGAGCAGGTGCTCGAGCGCGTCGACGGGCCGACGATGCTCGCCGACCTCGAGGCCCACCCGTGGCGGGTCGGTGCCCACGCCCGGCTGCTCGGCGACCTGCACGCCCGGCTCCACCGGATCGGGGCCCCCACCGGCCTGCGGCCCTACGAGCTCGAGGGCGACGTCGTGCTCCACCTCGACCTGCACCCCGGGAACGTCATCCTGGCCGAGCGCGGGCCCGTGGTGATCGACTGGACCAACGCCCGCCGGGGACCGGCGGCCGCCGACGTCGCCCTGTCCTGGATCCTGATGGGCGCCTTCGAGCTCGACCAGGAGCCCCTCACCGGTGGGCCCGCCCGACGGTTGGTCGGCCGAGCCGAGCGCGCCGCCATCCCTCGCATCCGTCGCCGCCTGGTGCGCACCTTCCTGGCCGCGAGCGGCGTCGCCGACGAGGCGCGCGCCCTGCTCGGCCCGGTGGCCGAGGTCCGCCTCGCCGACCGCAACGTCCGGCCCGGCGAGGCCACGGCCATCCGCGAGCTCGTCGCCCGCCACGCCGCCGAGCCCACCAGCACCTGAGGCGTCAGCGTCCCGCCCGAGGCCACGCCAGCACCAGCTCCCCGCCGATCGCACCGCCGTGGCGCCCCGCCCCGCCAGGACCAACGTACCTCCGGGTGGGGGGCTTGCCGCAAGCGACCGATCCGTGCTCTCTGTACTCCGCTCCGGCGCCTCGCCGGGCCGAGAGGAGCAGCGCGTGACCACCTCGCTCGTGATCGACCTCGACGATCCCCGGTCGCTCGAGACCGCAGCCGTCGGCGGCAAGGGCGCCGGCCTGGCCCGCCTCCGCCGGACCGAGGGGGTCGCCGTGCCCGACGGCTTCGTGGTGACGACCGACGCGTTCGTCGCCGTCACCGCACCGGACGGTGCGCTCTTCGATCGCCTCGACGACCTCGACCCGGCGGTGGCCGGACGGGCGAGCGCCGACCTACGGGCGGCGCTCGAGGGCATCGCCCTCCCCGATGACCTCCGGGGCGCGATCGATGCCGCGCTGGGGCGCCTCGCCTCCGACACGCGCGTCGCCGTGCGCTCGAGCGCCACGGCCGAGGACCTCGCCAGCGCGTCGTTCGCCGGCCAGCACGACTCGTTCCTCGACGTCGGCGCCACGGCCGACGAGGTGGCCGACCACGTGCGGCGCTGCTGGGCCTCGCTGTTCACCGACCGTGCCGTGGCCTACCGCCGGCGAGAGGGGATCGACCACCGATCGGTGCGCATGGCGGTGGTGGTCCAGGAGATGGTCGCCGCCGACGCGTCGGGCGTCCTCTTCACCGCCGATCCGCTGACCTCGAACCGCCGGGTCGCCGCCGTCGAGGCGGTGGCCGGCCTGGGCGATCGGCTCGTGTCGGGGGTCGCCGAGGCGACCACCTGGCGCGTGCGAGAGGGCGAGGTCGTCGAGCGGCACGCTCCCGAGGGGTCGACCGCGTCCGTCCTCGACGACCGCCGGGTGGTGGCGCTCGTCGCGCTCGGCCGCCGGGTGGAGCAGGCGTTGGGCGCCCCCCAGGACCTGGAGTGGTGCGTCGAAGGCGACCAGACGTGGGTGGTGCAGAGCCGGCCGATCACCACGTTGTTCCCGATCCCCGAGGTCCACGACCACCGGCCGCACGTCTACGTGTCGGTCGGCCACCAGCAGATGATGACGGACCCGATGACGCCGCTCGGGCTGTCGGTGTGGCAGCGGACCGCCGCCCGACCGATGCACGAAGCGGCCGGTCGCCCCTTCATCGATGTGGCCGACGCCCTCGCCTCGCCAGCCGCCCGCACCGGCCTGATCGCCATGTTCCAGCGCTCGGACCCGCTGATCGGCGGCGCCATGCAGGCGATCGTGGACCGCGGCGACCTGCCGGCGCCGCCGGATGGGACGCCGGCCCCTCCGGCGGGCCCGCCCCTCGGCGCGGCACCGCCGCCGGTCGAGGAGGGCCCGGCACTGGTGGCCGAGCTGATCGCCGCCACCGAGGCGTCGCTCGCCGAGCTCGAGGCTCGCCTCGACGGGGCCACCGGCACCGAGCTCCTCGACCGCATCGCCGAGGATCTGGCCAGCCTGGCGACCCGGCTCTTCGACCCGCGCAGCCATCGGGCGATCATGGCGTCGATCGAAGCCATCTGGTGGCTGGGCGACCACCTCGGCGACTGGCTGGGCGAGCCCGGTGCCGCCGACGCGCTGGCCCGCTCCGTGCCGGGCGACGTCACCTCCGAGATGGGCCTGGCCCTGATCGACGTGGCCGATGCCCTGCGTCCCCATCCGGCGGTCGTCGCCCTCCTCGACGAGCTCGACGAGCTCGACGAGCTCGACGGCGCCGGGGCCGGGGCCGGAGGGAGCGACGACGACCTCCTTCAGCGACTGGACGAGGTGCCCGGTGGCGCCGAGGCCCGACGAGCGCTCGACGGCTGGCTGGCCCGGTACGGGATGCGGGGCCCGGGCGAGATCGACCTCGGGCGCCCCCGCTGGGCCGAGCGGCCGACGGCCCTGGTGCCGCTCCTGCGCTCGCACGTCCACCACCTCACCCCCGGCGAAGCCCGGCGCCGGTTCGAGGCGGGGGAGCGCGAGGCGCAGCAGGCCGCGGCCGCGGCCCTCGATCGGGTCCGCGCCCTCCCCGACGGCGAGGCGAAGGCCAGGGCGCTGGACCACCGCATCGCGCTGGTCCGCACCTTCCTCGGCTACCGGGAGTTCCCCAAGTACGGCCTGATCCGACGGTACGGCCTCTACCGGCGGGCGCTGCTCGCCGAGGCCGAGCGGCTCGTGGCGAGCGGGGCCCTCGCCTCGGCCGACGACCTCTGGTTCCTGCGGCTCGAGGAGCTCCACGAGGTGGTGGCGTCGGGCCGCAGCGATGCCTCGGCCATCGCGCGGCGGCGAGCCGACCTGGCGGCGTTCGCCCGGCTCTCCCCGCCGCGGGTGATGACCGGCGACGGCGAGGTCGTGCGGGCCGCCTACGCGCGCGAGGGGCTGCCCGAGGGGGCGCTCGTCGGCCTCGGGGTCTCGGCGGGGACGGTGGAGGGGCGAGCGCGCGTGGTCCTCGACCCGTCACGGGCCCGGCTCGCTCCCGGCGACGTCCTCGTCACGCCCCACACCGATCCGAGCTGGTCGCCCCTCTTCACGATCGCCGGCGCCCTCGTCACCGAGGTCGGCGGGCTCACCACCCACGGCGCGGTGGTGGCGCGCGAGTACGGCCTTCCCGCCGTGGTCGGGGTCGAGGACGCCACCCGCCACATCGTCGATGGCCAGCTCGTCCGGGTGCACGGGGCCGCGGGCTTCGTGGAGCTGCTCGGCCCCGCGTGACCGGGCGGCACCGCCGACCGGCGATCCCTGGGCACGCCGGCGCCCGAGGCGTAGGGTGCGACTCCACCGCCGCCATCGGGGAGGGCCCATGCGTCGAAGCGCCGCAGCTGTGCTCGTGTTCGTCACCGTCGCCCTGGGGCTGACGATCGTCACCCAACCCTCGGGTGCCCTGAGCGATTCGTACCGACGATGGACGGGCGGCAAGACGGCGAGCTGCAGCTCCGACGCCGGCGGGGCCCACGTGACCCTCTCGAACCAGAACGTCGAGTTCTCGTCGCTGCTGGCCACCGACCAGTTCACGATCAACTACGTCCTCGACGGCGTGAACCACCCGAGCGGGCCCTTCCCGGTGGAGCAGACGAGCGGCACCAAGGCGTACGGCTCGTTCAGCCAGGACTTCGACGCGTACCCGTTCACCTTCGGGTTCCGCCTCGACACCATCCGCAACGGCTCGGTCATCTACCGGAGCCAGATCACCCTCACCTGCACCGGCGACGGGAGCGTGCCGGCGACGGTGGTCAACACCTTCGTGCCCACCGACCCCTACCGCCGCTGGAAGGGCGCCAAGAGCGCCACCTGCTCGCACTCGGGCACCAGCGCCCAGATCACCTTCGGCGACCAGAACGTCGAGTTCAACCAGCTCCCGGCGGTCGCGCAGTACACCATCAACTACATCGGCCCGCTCGGCACGACGGTCAACGGGCCCTTCCCGATCGAGCAGCAGGACGGGTCGAAGGTGTACGGCGGGTTCACCGCTGCCTTCTACGGCTACCCCTTCACCTTCACCTTCCGGCTCGACACGCTCATCGGCGGCCAGGTCACCTACACGAGCAAGCTCGTCGTCACCTGCACCGGCGACGGCACGAGGATGGTGGAGCCCATCAACGCGGCGGTCACCCCGGCGCCCTTCCCCACGTGGACGGCGTTCGTGAAGCGCCAGTACCAGGACATGACCGCGGCCGACCCCACGGCCTCGAACCTGGCGGCGTGGGTCGACAAGCTGAGCACGGGCGGCGCCACCAAGGGCGAGCTGATCGACGGGCTGCGCCGCACCAGCGACAACACCGACGCCGTCGACCCCGCCGTGCGCCTCTACCGCGCCTTCCTCCAGCGCACCCCCGACGCCGGGGGCCTGCGCTTCTGGGTGACCCGCCGCCGCACCGGTGCCTGGACGCTCTACCGGATGGCCGACCAGTTCTCGAGCTCCAACGAGTTCAAGACGAAGTACGGCACCCTCACCAACCGGCAGTTCGTGGAGCGGATCTACACCGACGTGCTCGAGCGCACCCCCGACACCGGCGGCATCAACTACTGGACCGGCCGCCTCGACGCCCGCGCCAAGACCCGCGGCCAGGTGATGGTCGGGTTCTCCGAGAGCAGCGAGTACAAGCGCAAGCAGGCCGAGAACACCGACGTCTCGGTGATCTCGATCTTCCTGCTGGGCCGCCGGCCCACCGAGCTCGAGGTGGCCGACTGGGTGTCGCGCCAGAAGGCGGGCACCTCCCGGGCCGAGCTGGCCAAGGAGCTGCTCACCAGTCCCGCCTACGCCGCCCACATCACGGGCTGAGCGCGGCCCGGCTCGTCAGCGCGACGAGCCGGGCATGGCACCGAGCCCGACCTCGTCGGGGACCGCGGCCAGCAGCCCGCGAGCGACGTCGTCGAGCGGGATGCCCGAGCTGTCCGACACCCGGTTGAGCAGCACGAACGCGGCCACCGTGGCCACCGCGCCGAGGAGCTGCTCATCGTCGAGCACCCGCGAGGCCTGGGCGCGCGCCGCGTCGAGCGACGAGCGCCGTCGCACCAGCGCCTCGGCCAGCGCGAGCAGCTCCTCGCCGTGGGCCACCCCCGCGTCGCCACGCCCCGCGGCGGCGTCGGCCAGGCTCGGCGCCGGGCCGTCGCCGCCCGCCATGGCCAGGAGCTGCGCGTGGCCCGCCGAGCAGTAGAAGCACCGGTTGAGCGCCGAGACCCTCGTGGCGATGGCCTCGAGCTGGGTGCGGGCCAGGCCCCGGCGACCGGGCATCGCGGGATCGAGGAGGTCGGGCAGGTAGAGCGCGTTCACCAGGTCGATCTGGAGCCCAGCCTCCTCGGGCACGAGGCTGTGGCCGCGGCGGACGTTCACGTGGTACGTGCCGGGGCCGAGCTCGGCGGCGAGGCCCTCGGCGGTGAGCATCGGCACCCGGGCGCCCAGGTCGGCGGCCCCTTCGGGGCGCCGGCGTGACGGCTCCCCCGGCCCGGGATCGGGCAGCGGCAGGGGTTCGAGCTCCAGCCCGACGCACAGCAGGTCGATGGCGATCACCTTGGCGGCGACGGCGGCGACCTCGACGT
>JAGQSL010000357.1 GCA_020439525.1 Acidimicrobiales bacterium
GGCCCGCCTGCGCGACCAGGCGGCGGCGATGTTCGCCCCCGAGCTCGACGCCCTCCCGACGAAGGAGCGTCGGGAGCTGGCCGACGCCTTGGCCATCGCCCTCGGCCTGGAGGCGATGGAGCAGCTCCACGTCGCCATCGGCCGCACCGACGCCCAGGCCGCGGCGGTGCAGCGCCGCCTCCTGCGCTCCCTGCTCGACGCCTGAGTAGCCCTATGTCAAGCCGTCTCCTGGAGGAGTCGTTGGTGGTTGCCGTGGCGGGTGGGGTCGTGGGCGACGCCGTCTTGCCAGCAGCGCCAGATGATGTGGGTCCAGGTTCGGGCGAGGATGCGTTCGGCGTGGGGGTGGCTCTTGCCGGCGGCGCGCAGCTCGCGGTAGCGGTGTTCGGCCCAGGCGTTGGCGCGCCAGGAGTCGCCGGCGAAGTCGCAGATGGCGTCGCGGAGCTTCTTGTCGGCGCTGAAGCGGAACGTGACGGCGCGGTGGCGTCCGCTGGTTCGGGTGGATGGTGCGACGCCGGCGAGGCAGCAGAGCGATTCGGCGTCGGGGAACCTGGCTCGGCAGTCACCGATCTCGGCGAGCAGCGTTGCGGCGCGGATGGTGGCGCATCGGGGCAGGGATCGGAAGATGTGGGCGTCGGGGTGGGCGTCGAGCAGTTCGTCGAGCCGGGCGTCCAGGTCGTCGATCTGGGTGCGGAGCGCCCGCAGGATCGCCACGTAGGAGAGGGTCACGGTGCCGCGGGCGTCGCCTTCGTCGCCGAGCAGGCCGGCGGGTGCGTCGGTGAGGTGGGCGTAGAGCTCGGCGGGGTCCTTGCGGCCGCTGTAGCCGTTGGCGCGCAGCCACGATCCGAGGCGCTTCTCGGAGAGCCATGCAGCGCGGGTGGCGGAGGGGAATCGCTCGAGGAACCGCAGCGAGATCGGGCTGTCGATGTCTTTGAACAGGCCGACCGCGCCGGGGAACGCGACGCGCAGGTGCGCTCGGAGCTGGTTGGCGACGGCGACGCGGTTGTTCACCAGGTCCTTGCGGGCCCGGACGTGGGAACGGATCGTGACCGTCTCGGGCTGGTCGGGTTCGAGGCTGCGCCAGCGGTGTCCGTCGGTGCGCAGGCAGTCGGCGAGCACGTAGGCGTCGCTGCGATCGGACTTGTTGCCCGAGGTTCCGTAGCGCTCGCGCAGTGCTTTGACCGACCGGCTGGCCACGACGACCACCTCGAGGTCAGCGGCGAGGAGCGCGTCGACGACGGGTCCGTCGGGGCGTTCGATCGCCACCCGGCGGACTCCAGCTCGTCGGGCGCGGCGGCACAGCTCGCCGAGCCCTTCGGTGGTGTTGGTGATGTCGAACTCGTCCACGATGGTTCCCTGGGTGTCGACCACGCACACGGCGTGCGCGTCGGTTGCCCAGTCCACGCCACCGAATCGTTCGGTGGGATCATGCATGTCAGCCTCCTCGCTGTTGCAGCAGTGGGGAAGCACCCGGTGGTCTCAGGACGTGTCTGCCGGTCGCTCACTGATCGGCGCTCTGGGGCGCTCAGCCCTATTGCCAGTCGGTACGTCCTGGGCCACCGGACCTCGCGGAACTCAGGCTGGCGATCTCGCCGCGAGCGCGCTTGGCGATGGCCCGATGGGACCCAGGGGTGCATCAACAGCATCGCTGCTGACACAGGGATGGTGCACCAGTGAGCACGCCCCCGCCCGGCGCACACCCGAGCGGTCGGCGTGAGCGATGATCTTCCGAGGCGGGCATCGTCAGACCATCGTCCGCCGCCCGCGCCCCACCATCGGGAGACCTCCACCGTGCGACCGCTCCGCTATTCGATCAACGTCACCCTTGATGGGTACGCCGGCCACGAGGTGGTCCCCGGCCTCGCAGACGACGAGGTCAAGCGCGTCCACCTCGAGGCACTGCACCACCACCACGCCGCCAACGTCGGACGGGCCGATGTCCTGCTCTACGGGCGGGTGACCTACGAGATGATGGAGGCGGCCTGGCGACGGCCGGCCGACGGCGCCTGGCCAGCGTGGATGGAGGACTGGATGCTCCCGTTCGCCGAGACCCTCGACGCCGCCGAGAAGTACGTCGTGTCGAGCACGCTCGACGAGGTCGACTGGAACGCCAAGATCGTCTCGGGCGACCTCGAGGCGTTCGTCCGCGACCTCAAGGAGCAACCCGGCGAGGGCATCGCCACCGGCGGGCTCACGCTGCCGCTCGCCCTCGCCGAGCGAGGACTGATCGACGAGTACGAGCTGGTGGTCGCGCCGGTGATCGCCGGCCACGGCCCTCGCCTGTTCGACGGCCTGCCCCAGCAGCTCGACCTCGAGCTGATCGACCGGACCGAGCTCGCCTCGGGCGCCGTCGCCCTCCGCTACCGCCCGCGCCCGGCGCGGGCGGGATCCACGTGAAGCGTCAGGGCTCGGGCAGGTCCGCTGGGTAGGTGATCTCGACCTCGGCGATCTCCTTGCCGAAGTCGCGGGCGTTGTTCGTGATGAAGCGGTCGGCCCCCACCGAGACGGCCGTGGCGAGGTGGACGGCATCCGCCGCTCGCAAGCGATGGGCCGCCGCCAACGCCGTGGCGAGCTCGGCGAGCCGCGCGTCCACCGGGCGGAGATCGAGGCGGCCGAGCAAGGCGGCCAGGGCCTGCTGCTCGACCGTCGTCCCCTCGCGCATCGGCTTCGACAGCAGCTCCGGCACCAGCAGGACCGAGCCGATCCCGGCCGTCGGCGCACCGGCCGCCGGTCCCTCGGTGGGGAACAGCGCTCGGACCCGACGCCCCAGCGGGTGATCGGCCACCGCGGCGTAGATCAGGACGTCGGCGTCGAACGCATCCATCGCCAGGGGTCAGCGGGCGGAACGGGCGGCAGCGATCGATGCCACCAGCTCCTCCGCGGACGCCGCCTCGATCGAGGGGCTCCGATCGAGGGGCGTGCGCCGCCCCTCGTCGAGGAGGGAGCGGAGCCGATCGGCATCCGCCAGGGCGCGGTCGGCGCGTCGGGCGACGAGCGCGTCGGGTCGGACGAGGACCGCCACGTCACGCCCGTGGCGGGTGATCGTCACCTCGTCACCCGCCTCCACGCGATCGAGCAGTTCGGGCAGCGTCGCACGAGCTCGGCTCACCGGCAGGCGGGTCACGAACCGAAGTGTACGCTCTCGTACATCGACGTACAAGGTCGACCGTGACGCAGGGGACGTCGACCGATCAGGCCCAGCCGCCGGCGTAGGCGACGAACTGGCCGGTGGTGAAGCCGCTGGTGCCGTCGAGGAAGGCCATGGCGAACGCCGCGCACTCCTCCACCGTGCCCATCCGCCGCATCGGCACCTGGGCCTCCACCAGCTTGCGCACCTCGGGGTCGTGGCTGCCGACCGCGTCGTGGAACTCAGGGAAGTCCATGAAGTTCGTGCCGAGCGCGTTGACCTGCACGCCCGTCGGTGCGATCTCGTCGGCCACGTTCTTGGCCAGCATCGTGGCCCCGGCGCGCACCGACGAGTAGAGCGGGGCCCCCGGCACCGGGCGGGCGCCCGCGGCGCTGGTCATGAGCAGCACCTGCCCCGAGCCCGCCTCGATCATCGGCGCGGTCACCGCCTTCAGGAAGTGGTACGGCGCCTCGAGGCAGCCTTCGACCAGCTTGCGGAGGTCGTCGATCGACGACTTCGTGAAGCGGCCGCCGATGATCGAGCCGGTGAAGGCGACGGCGGCGTCGAGCTGGCCGAACCGCTCGAGGGCGGCGTCGACGAGCGCCGGGGCCGATTCCGGGCGGGCGAGGTTGTGGGCCCGGTCGACCACCACGACCTCGGACCCGAGGCCCTCGACCTCGGCCACCAGGCCGTCGGCCGGGTTGGAGATGACGAGGTCGTGACCCCGCCGGGCCAGCTCCCGGACGAGGGAGGGGCCGACGTAGCGGCCGGCGTCGGCGACGAGGGCGACGCGGCGGGGAGCATCAGCGGTCATGGCCGCACCCTAGGCACGTGGCACTCGCCGTGCCACAAGGTCGGTTGCCATCCTCACGCATACCCCCTAGGGTATTCCTCACGTACCCCAGGGGGTATCCCGAGGAGGATCCATGAACCCCACCGTGACCGAGCGCGCGCCCGACGCCGCCGAGCACCCCGACCACCTGCACCTCGACGACGGCGCCCACCACGGCAAGGGGCCGTGGTTCGCACGGATGGCCCGCTGGTCGGGCACCCACCGGCGGCTGGTGATCGCGGTGTGGGCGGTGGCCACGATCATCTCCGCCCCCCTGGCGATCACGCTGAGCTCGTCGCTCTCGGGGGCCGGGTGGGAGGCCCAGGGATCGACCGCGGTGGAGGTCCGCGACGAGCTGCGCCGAGACTTCCCGCAGCTCGGCGCCGAGGCGGCCGTGGTCGTGTACCAGCAAGACGCGCCGATCGCGGACGACCCGAGCGGGCTCCAGCAGCTGGTGGCCGACCTCGACGGGGCCCCCGGCGCGGCCTCGGTGGTCGATCCGCTGGCCCAGCCGGCCGACGCGGGGCTGATCGCCCGCGACGGGCGGACCGCCATGGTCCCCGTCGGGCTCGAGGCCGTCGAGGACGCCGACCTGCCCGAGTCGGCCGGCGAGCTCATCGACCACGTCGGCTCGCTCGACCTGCCCGAGGGGGCTCGCGCCGAGGTGACCGGCGAGTGGCCGGTGTGGAGCGACTTCAACACGACGAACGAGGAGGCCCTGCACAAGGCCGAGATCGTCTCGGCCATCCCGACGATCATCCTCCTGCTCGTGGCCTTCGGCTCGGCCGTCGCCGCCGGGCTGCCCCTGCTGCTGGCCGTGGCCGGCATCGCCGTGGGCTTCGCCTCGCTGCACCTGATCGGCGACGCCACGCCGGTGTCGGTCTGGGCCATGAACTTCTCGATGATGATCGGCCTCGCGGTCGGCATCGACTACAGCCTGTTCATCGTGTCGCGCTACCGCGAGGAGCGCGAGGACGGCTGGGGCGCGATCGACGCGATCGCCAACACCATCAGCACCGCCGGCAAGGCCGTGTTCCTCTCGGCGTTCGCCGTCGTGTTCTCGCTGGCCGCGGTGTTCGTGGTGCCCGTCATGGTCTTCCGGGCCATGGCGCTCGGCATGATCCTCTCGGTGGTCGCCGTGGCGGCCGCCGCGCTCACCCTGCTGCCCGCCGTGCTCGTGGCCCTGGGCGACCGCGTCCTGGTCTCGAAGGGCCACGACGACCCCGACCGGGCCGCCGAGGGCCGCTGGGCCCGCTGGACCGGCAAGGCGCTCGAGCGCCCGAAGCTGACCTTGGCCATGGGCCTCGGCCTGCTGCTGCTGCTCGCCGCCCCGGCGATCGGGATGCGCCTCGGCATGCCCGGCGCTCGAGTGGTCGACGAGGGCCGGTCCAGCCGCGACGGCTACGAGCTCGTGGTCGGCGCCTTCGGCCCCGGGGCCGCCGCACCGGTGTTCATCACCACGCCGGCCGAGCAGGCCGCGGCGGTGGTCGACGTCGCCGCTGCCGATCCGAACGTGGCGATGGCGTCGATCGTCGCCGAGCCCGCCGAGAGCGGCCGCACCGTGGTCCGGGTGATCGGCAAGACCGCGGTCGACTCCCAGGAGACGTCCGACATGGTGGGCCGGCTCCGCACCTCCGTCGGCGAGGCGGTCCCCGAGGCCTCGGTCGGCGGCCCCGCCGCCCAGAACCACGACCTCACCGACGCCCTGCTCGGCAAGGCGCCGCTCGCGGTCGGGCTGATCATGCTCGTCGCCTTCGCCCTGCTGCTGGTCGTGTTCCGGAGCCTCACCATCGCCATCAGCTCGATCCTGCTGAACCTGGTGAGCGTGGCGGCCAGCTTCGGGTTCGCCACGCTGGTCTTCCAGCACGGCCACGGTGCCGGGCTGATCGGCATCGACCACCAGGGCTTCGTCGACGCCTGGGCGCCGCTGTTCTTCTTCGCCCTGCTCTTCGGGCTGTCGATGGACTACCAGCTGTTCCTGCTGGCGGCGATCCGGGAGCGCTACGAGGCCACCGGCGACACGCAGCTCGCCATCCGCGAAGGCATCGCCCGCACCGGCCGACCCATCACCAACGCGGCGCTGATCATGATCGTCGTGTTCATCGCCTTCGGCGTCACCGGGCCGATCCCGCCCACCGAGCTCGGCGTCACCCTCGCCCTCGCGGTGCTGCTCGACGCCACGATCGTGCGGATGATGCTGGTGCCCTCGGTGATGGGCCTGCTCGGCGAACGGAACTGGTGGCTCCCCCGCTGGCT
>JAGQSL010000358.1 GCA_020439525.1 Acidimicrobiales bacterium
CGCTCCCGCCGCCCCGGAGCCCGCCGCGCCGCTCGCGGACGCGAGCGCCGTCGAGCCCGAGGCGAGCGAGCCGACCACCACCTCGTCGGGCCTCGCCAAGCGGGTGCCGCGATCGGCGGGAGCGACCCGGGCCATCCCGGGCTCGGAGGTCGAGCGCGGGGTGAACGGCAGCCGTCGCTCGCCCGAGGAGATCCGCAAGATGCTGGCCCAGCACTCCGCCGGCCGCCAGCGAGCACGAACCCAGGAGCCGGTCCCTGCCGGCGCACCCGAGGAGAAGGAACCCCATGGCTGAGCTCAGCGCTGCCGCCCGCAACGTCAACTGGCTCGTCGAGCACTTCGTCGACCACATCCCCGGGGTGAGCGAGGCCGTGGTGGTCTCCGCCGACGGCCTGCCCATGGCCGTGTCCCGCGGCCTCGACCGCGACGCGGCCGATCGCTTCGCGGCGGTCGCGTCGGGCCTGATCGGCCTGGCGTACGGTGCGGCGGGGAGGTTCGGCGGTGGCGCCGTCACCCAGATCATGATCGAGATGGAGAACGCCTTCTTGTTCGTCACCGGCATCAGCGACGGCAGCTGCCTGGCGGTCGTGGCCGCGTCGAACTGTGACGTGGGCCTCATCGGCTACGAGATGGCGGTGCTGGTGGAGCGGGCGGGCGCCGTGCTCACGCCGGAGCTGCGAGCCGAGCTCCAGGGGGCGCTGCCCCGATGACCCCGTCGGCCGCGCGAGGTGAGGTCCGATGAGCCTCAACGACGCTGGTGATGGCCTGCGGGTGCGCCCGTACGCCATCACGGGCGGACGCACGCGCGCGGCCACCGAGGTGCCGATCGAGGCGATCGTGTACCGCACCCCGAAGGGGGAGAAGGCCCAGCACGCCATGGCCCTCGAACGCGGACAGGTCCTCCAGATCCTCTCCACCCCCCAGTCCGCGGCCGAGGTCTCGGCCCGGCTCCGCCTTCCCCTCGGCGTGGCCCGCGTGGTCCTCGGCGACCTCGTCGACGAGGGGTACCTCGCCCTGAACACCCGGTCGGCCTCCGGCCGGCCCGACCTCCGACTCCTCGAAAGGGTCCTCGATGGCCTCCAAGCCCTCTGACATGGTCGTCTCCGGCGACGAGCGGTCCGGGCCGGCGCCCATGCCGGTCAAGATCGTGGTCGCCGGCGGCTTCGGCGTCGGCAAGACCACCTTCGTCGGCAGCATCTCCGAGATCGAGCCGCTCACCACCGAGGCGGCGCTGACCAAGGTCAGCGAGGACGTCGACGACACGTCCAAGGTCTCGACGAAGAAGACCACGACGGTCGCCATGGACTTCGGTCGCATCAGCCTGGGCGACGACCTCGTCCTCTACCTGTTCGGCACGCCGGGCCAGGACCGGTTCTGGTTCATGTGGGACGACCTGGTGCGCGGCGCGATCGGTGCGGTCGTGCTGATCGACACCCGACGCCTCGAGGAGTGCTTCCCGGCGGTCGACTACTTCGAGGAGCACCAGATCCCGTTCGTGGTCGCCATGAACTGCTTCGACGGCAACGCGACCCACGCGCCCGACGACGTGCGCGAGGCCCTGGCCATCGCCCCCGACACCCCGGTGCTGCTGATCGACGCCCGGGACCGCACCTCCACGCGCGACACGTTGCTCGAGCTGGTGCAGCACGCCTTGGTCCGGGCCACCTCCTGATCGACGGCCGTCGCTGTGACAGGATGCCGATCGGCGGCCTCCTGTGCGGCCCCGAGCGGAGCCCGACGTGCAGCCCTTCCCCCTCTCCATCAGGTTCGAGGACCAGTCAGACGGTGCTCTGCTGCGTCTCGACGGTGAGATCGACCTCTCCTCGGCGCACCTGCTGGTCGAACGGATCGACGAGGCGATCGGCCGTGGCGCGCTGCGGGTGATCCTCGACTTCGGCGGGGTCACCTTCGTCAACTCCACCGGCCTCGGCGCCATGGTCGCTGCGACCAAGCGGCTGCGAGCCGATGGGGGCGATCTGGTGCTGCGGAGCTTCCGTGGCATCCCCGCCTCGGCGCTGGCCACCACCGGCCTCGATCGCTTCTTCACCATCGAGAGCTGAGCGCCGCCGACCGCGGCGACCGGGTCCGGGCTCGGAGCGGGGTCAGGCGTCGCCGGCGGGGCGGTACTCCCGCAGGCGGGGGAGCGTGGGAGCTTGCGGCTCCCCGTCCGCGCCGGCCTCGGTCCGCCCGGTGGCGACCAGCGCGCGGTCACCTCCGAGCTCGTCGATGCCCGTGGTGTCGAGCGCCTCGGCCAGGGTCGACGGCTCGCCGCCCGAGCGGTCCGGGGCTGCGAACATCAGCGGTCCGACCGCAGCGGTGACCTTCTCCGCGTCGACCGGTGCCGCGGGCTCGTCCAGGTCGAACGGGTTCGTGGCGGGGGGCGTCACCCGTGCGGGGGTCGGAGCCGGTGCCGTGG
>JAGQSL010000359.1 GCA_020439525.1 Acidimicrobiales bacterium
ACCGGGCGCCCGGACGCGACGAGGAGGAGGGCGAGGACGAGACGTGGTTGGGGCCCGCCGACGTCCGAGCGCCCTCCCTCGGCGTCGAGCACCTCCAGGGGCCCGAGGAGCCGGAAGCGCATCGGGCGGGAATCTACGGCACCCGCCGGTGCCGGGACGTCGATCGTCACGGCCGTCACGCGCCAGCCCGTAGCTCGACGAGCTCGGCCACGTCGGCGTAGGCCGCGAGCGCCTCGTCGAGGCCGGTGTCGTCGGGGGCGGCGAGGACGATCTCGGTCGGTTCGAGGCGGTGGGCGGCGGTGATCGCCTCGGTCGCGGCGGCGGGGTCGGACGGGTCGACCTCGACCTGGACGACGAGCTCGGCACCCTCGGTGCGGACCTCGTCCCACACCTCTGCCGCCGCGGCCGGGGCCCACGGCCCGACGAGGTGGAGGCCGTCGGCCCGCCGGTGCGCGTCGGTCAGCTCGTCGCCGGGGCGCACGATGGCGAGGAGCGGCGGCCGCGGCCGCTGGTAGGGCGGTGGACCGATCGCCGGCTCGTGGTCGAGCGTGGGGGTGACCGGCCACTGGCGATCGGAGGTGGCGAGCAGCTCGCCCAGCGTCGTCCCGCCGTCGCCGGCTAGCGCGCTGACCGTGAGGCGACCGGCGCTCAGGTGGTCGATGCTCGCCAGGGCGCCGACGAGCGCGTTGGCGCGTCGCTCCGCCGCGTCGAGGCCGGCCAGGCCGAGGCGGACCCGGCTCGTGAGGGCCGCCAGGTGGGCGAGGGTGGCCGGCCCGTCGAGCGGCGCGGGCGGGCGGTCCGGGCCGGGAGGAGCGCTCGCCCGCAGGTCGTCGGCCGCCCACAGGGTGCGGTAGCCCAGCGCCTCGGCCGCCTGGGCGGCGGTGCGCAGGGCGGCGGTGGCGGTGGCGGCGGGGGGATGGACGATGCGGATGCCGATCGGCAACGGAAGCTCCTCGAGACGGGTGGACGCTGACGTTCTCCCACCCCGCGCTGGATGTCCGCTTGACGAGCGCGTGCAGTGGCGCCGACCCTTCTGACCTGGGCCGCCGTGTTCAGCGCAGCGCGTCGATCGGGGTCCCCATCCAGCGGGCGTCGGCGACGAACCCCGCCTCCTCGTAGAGGGGGGCGGCCGGCCTCCGTGGCGTGGAGGTACAGGCGCCGCCAGCCCTCGGTCGAGGCCGCGACCAGCGCAGCGTCGAGCAGCGCCCGGGCGATGCCTCGCCGGCGGGCTTCGGGCGCCACCCACATGTTCACGACGTAGCCCTCCTTCGCCAGGTGGACCTCGGGGAGCGGCGGGGCGTCGTTGGCGAGCACCGACACGATCCCGACCGGCTCGTCGGCGTCGTCGACCGCCAGCCAGGTGCGGATGCGGTCGGCGGCGACCACCTCGTCCAGGTAGCGGCGGGTGACCTCGGTGAACTCGGGCGGGAAGGTCGTCGGGTCGACGCCGCGCACGTCGGCGATGAAGGCGAGGCGAAGGCGGACGACGGTCTCGTGGTCGTCGGCGGTGGCGAGGCGGATGCGCACGGCGGAGATCCTGGCGCGACCGAGGTCGGGGGTGCTCGTGGATTCACCCCTCCCGGGCCGTTCGCCCCTGGCGTGGGAGGGCCGCGAGGCGCACCGTGGTGGAGGAGGTGATCGCCATGGTCAGCACGGCCGTCATCGACGACTTCCTCGCCCAGCGCAAGCTCGCGTTCGTGGGGGCGTCGCACGATCCGAAGGAGTTCTCGGCGAGCGTCTACCGGGAGCTGAAGCGTCACGGCTACGAGCTCTCGCCGGTCAACCCGCGGGCCACCGAGGTCGACGGCGACCCCTGCTACGCCACGGTGCGCGACCTGCCGGCCGGCCTCGACGGCGCCGTCGTGATGGTGCCCGCCGAGGCGAGCGCGGCCGTCGTCGAGGAGTGCATCGAGGCGGGCATCCCGAGGGTGTGGCTCCACCAGGGGGCGGGCCCGTCGTCGGCCACGCCCGAGGCGGTGGCCCTCTGCCGGGAGCACGGCATCGAGGTGGTCGATGGGGCCTGCCCGATGATGTTCTTCGCCGACGCCACCTGGTTCCACCGGGTGCACCGCTGGGGTCGGGAGAAGCGTGGCGGGCTGACCCCCTGACGCGCCGGGCGCTCAGGCGCCCGGCGTCGGGTGGCGCTGCTCGATGCCCACCAGCAGGGCCCGGCGCTCGTCGTCGTCCACCTCGCCGGCCGCGTGGGCGCGCTCGACGCCCGCCACCAGCTCGGCGACGGTGGTGCGGCGGACGGCCAGGCGGGCGCCTGCGGTCTCGGCCAGCTCGATGGGCAGGAACGCGAGCCGCACGTACGGCGGCGGGAGCTGGCCACCGGTCAGCACGAGCACGCCACGGGTGGTGCGCTCTCCCGTGCCTCGCTCGGCCTGGAGCCGCTGCCGGAACGCATCGTGGTCGAACGGCTCGAGCGCGAGCACCGCGCCCTCGCCGTGGCGGCCCCGGACCTCGGCCACGACCGGCTGGTCGAGCAGGGTGCGGTCGAACAGCGGGTGGTCGTCGTCGAGCAGCAGCTGCACCACGGTCCAGTGCCGCCCGTCGATGGTGCGGGCGGCGACGTCGATGCCGATCACGCCGTGCGGCCCGGTGATGGCGGGTTGCTCGGCGGTGAGCACCTGGGTCGGGCCGCCGGCGAGGTCGGCCGAGATCAGCTCCACCGACGCGAGCCTACGAGCGCCCGGCGACCTCGTCGGTCGTGGGCAGGGCCCGGATGCCGAGGCCCACGAACGTCACGCCGACCAGCACGTAGAGCGGGTGGAAGAACGACAGCTCCCGGATGAAGGCCAGCTCGACCACGATCCAGCCCTCCTGGAGGGCGCCGGCGCAGACCGCCGCTGCCGGTGCCAGGCGATGGCCGGTGGCGGCGAGGACCGCGACGGCGGCCATCGGCACCGCGACCACGAGGGCCAGGGCGATGCCGCCCAGCACCGGGCTGTGGAGCGGTAGGCGGGGCGTCACCTCGGGACCGAGGTCGAGGAACCCGGCGATCAGGCCCGCCGAGCCGAACCACGCCGACAGGCTGACCAGCGCGGCGAAGGCTGCCAGACCGACGTGGCGGCGCGGCCGTCCCATCGACGTCGGGGCCGGGCGGGTGGTCATCGCCTCCACGTCGGGATCGTCCGCCGCCGCGGTCGACCCCGACAGGGTCGGAGGTCCCGGCGCCGCTCACACGGCCCTCATGGTCCGATCACGGATCCCTCACACCTCGGGCGCAGCGTGGGAGGCATCGAAGGGCCCCGCCGAAGGGGCTCGAAGGAGGCCCCCATGGGCAAGCGCATCGCTGCGGTCGGCATGGCCGCCGCCATCGGCGTCGGCGGACTCGCCGTCGCCGCCACCAACCCGCTGGGCGTCGCCGGCGCCCAGGACGGCACGGAGGCCAGCACCGCCCCCGTCGCCGATCGCGAGGGCCCGCTGCCGCGGGCGCTCGACCGTCTCGTCGCCGACGGGACGCTCACCCAGGAGCAGGCCGATGCCGTGCTCAGCGCCACGAAGGACGAGGTCGAGCAGGGCCGAGCCGACCGCAAGGAGCGCCGTGCCGATCGCCGGGCCGAGCTGCTCCAGGTGGTGGCCGACGCCATCGGGTCGACGCCCGACGACGTGAAGGCCGGGCTCGAGGGCGGGACGAGCATCGCCGCCCAAGCCGAGGCCGCCGGCGTCGATCGCCAGGCCGTGGACGACGCCATCACCGGTGCCATCACCGAGCGCCTCGACCAGGCCGTCGCCGACGGCAAGCTCACCGAGGAGCGGGCGGCCAAGGCGAAGGAGCACCTCGACGAGGTGGTCGACCGCATCCTCGACGCCGACGGCCAGGGGGGCGGCGGGGGCCGCGGCCACCTCCGCGAGCGCCTCCGGGACCGCTTCGGCAACTGATCGCTCCGGCGAGCCCCTCTCCGCACCAGTCCTTCGCCCGGATCTCGCGCCCCACGCGCGAGATCCCGGCGCGAAACCGCCGCCGTCGGTCCCTCGCCCCGATCACGCGCTGGGGGCGCGCCATGTGGGCGAGGAACGGTGCGCTCGAGGTCGGATCGACCGGTCCGAGCGGAGGCAGGCCGTGACACACTGACGCCATGGCCCGCCTCCGGATCGCCAGCTGCCAGATCAACACCCGCGTCGGCGCGCTCGACGCCAACGTGGAGGCGATCCTCGCCGCGCTGCGGGTGGCCGAGGAGGCCGGCTGCGACCTCGCCGTGCTCCCCGAGCTCGCCATCACCGGCTACCCGCCCGAGGACCTCCTGCTGAAGCCCGGCTTCATCGCCGACAACCTCGCCGCCCTCGAGAAGGTGGCGGCGGCCACGGGCGACTGCGTCGCGGTCGTCGGCTTCGTCGACCGGGGCCGCGACCTCTGGAACGCCGCCGCGGTCTGCGCCCACGGCGAGGTCGTGGGCACCTACCGCAAGCGGGAGCTGCCGAACTACGCCGTGTTCGACGAGGCGCGGTACTTCGCCGAGGGCGACGAGCCGGCGCAGCTGTGGAGCATCGGTGGGGTGTCGGTCGGCGTGTCGATCTGCGAGGACGCCTGGAACCCGGCCGGCCCGATCCTCGATCAGGCCGACAGCGGCGCCGAGGTGATCGTCAACCTCAACGCCTCCCCCTACGCCGAGGGCAAGCTCGCCCGCCGGGAGCGGATGATGGCCACCCGGGCCGCCGACGCCTCGTGTGCGCTCGTGTACACCAACCAGGTCGGCGGCCAGGACGAGCTCGTGTTCGACGGCGGCTCGATGGTGTTCGACGCCGAGGGCCGCCTGCTCGCCCGATCGCCGCAGTTCGTCGAGGACGTGATGATCGTCGACCTCGAGGTCGAGCCCGTCTACCGCAAGCGGCTGCTCGACCCCCGCGGCCGGCCGACCGATCGGTTGCTGCCCCTCAACGTCGGGTTCAGCGACGAGGTCGAGGCGTCGGCCACCCCGAACGCCGCCGACGACGCACCGCTCGCCGCCCTCTCGGTCGCCCCCGAGCTCGACCCCGACGAGGAGGTGTACCGGGCGATCGTGCTCGGCACCCGCGACTACCTCGTGAAGAACGGGTTCCGCGACGTCGTCATCGGCCTGTCGGGCGGCATCGACTCGACCCTCGTCGCCGTGGTCGCCGCCGACGCCATCGGCGCCGAGCACGTGCACGGCGTCTCGATGCCGAGCCGCTACTCGTCCGACCACTCGAAGTCCGACGCGCAGCTGCTCGCCGAGAACCTGGGCATCGACTTCCGCACGATCCCGATCGAGCCCGCTCACGCCGCGATGCTGCAGATGCTGGCGCCGTCCTTCGAGGGCCGCGACGCCGACCTCACCGAGGAGAACCTCCAGAGCCGGCTGCGGGGGCTCACCCTCATGGCGCTGTCGAACAAGTTCGGTTGGATCGTGCTCTCCACCGGCAACAAGTCCGAGGTCGCCGTCGGCTACGCCACCCTCTACGGCGACACGGTGGGCGGCTACTCGGTGCTGAAGGACGTCTACAAGACCCGCGTCTACGAGCTCTGCCGGTGGCGCAACGCCCAGGGCGACGCGCCGGTGATCCCCGAGGGCGTGATCACCAAGCCGCCGTCGGCCGAGCTGCGCCCCGACCAGCGCGACGACCAG
>JAGQSL010000360.1 GCA_020439525.1 Acidimicrobiales bacterium
TGGTTCCTCTACGCCCGCTTCGGGGCCAAGGCGCCGTGGAACCCGGTGTGGGGCGGGCCGAGCTGGGTGGCCGGCAACGACCTCTCCGATGCCGGCCCGCTCGAGGTGATCGTGCGCACGTCCATCGGCGGCGTGCTGTTCTTCGCGTTCATCTGGCTGTGCTGGCGCTGGTTCCTGAAGGGCTGGTGGGAGCGGGGCGAGGACCCGCCCGCCGTGGCGCGCGGGCGAGGGTGGCGCGCCGCGTTCGGCGCCGACGACGACCCCCTGCCCGGTGCGCTCCCGGGCCCGGCCGCCGACCCGGTGCCGTGACCCTGCGCGTCGCGTCGTACAACATCCGCACGGCGCGGGCGCCCGACCGGCGCTCGTTCTGGTGGCGGCGTCGCGGCGCGCTGGCCCGGGCGATCCGCGACGTGGACGCCGACGTCTGGGCGCTCCAGGAGGTGTTCGCCCTCCAGCGCCGCTACCTCGAGGCCGACGTCCTCGCCGGCCACGCGTGGGTGGGCTCGGGCCGCACCCGGTCTCGGGCGGGCGAAGGCCTGTTCGTCGCGGCGCGCCGTGAGCGGGTCGCGGTGGAGGGCAGCGACGTGCGCTGGTTCGGCGACCAGCCCGACCGCCCGGGCTCGAAGCTGCCCGGTGCCGGGTTCCCCCGCATCGCCGTGCTCGCCTCGCTGCGCGTCGACGACCGGCCGCTGCTCGTCGTCGACGTGCACCTCGACGAGCGGTCGTCGGACCGTCGGGCCGCGAGCGTGCGCCAGCTCGCCGCCTGGGTGGGCGAGGAGGCCGACGGCCGGACGGTGGCCGTGCTCGGCGACTTCAACGAGGAGACGCCCTCCGCGATCTTCGACCCGCTGCGCGAGCTGGGCCTGGCCCCGGCGCTCGGCCCCGACCACGGTGGCTCGAGCCACAGCTTCGGCCGCGAGGAGCCCCGCCAGATCGACAACGTCTGGCTCTCGCCCGACGCCCGGGTCGAGGCGGCGCGGGTGGGGACCGAGGCGGCGATGGCCTCCGACCACGACCCCGTGGTCGTCGACCTGACCCTCGCCTGAGCGGCTCCCGCCCTGGTCAGGCGGCCCTTCGGAGATCTGGCGCCCCGAGTTGATAATCACGCACTCAAGTTTTATCCTGGTGCCTGTTCATCTGACCGATCCCCCTACCCCACATCCAGGAGAGGCACCCATGCCCAAGGCCGTTGGCATCGATCTCGGCACCACCAACTCGGTCGTCAGCGTCCTCGAGGCGGGCGACCCCATCGTGATCCCGAACGCCGAGGGATCGCGCACCACCCCCTCCGTCGTCGCCTTCGCCAAGAACGGCGAGGTGCTGGTCGGCGAGGTGGCCAAGCGCCAGGCCATCACCAACCCCGATCGCACCATCCGGTCCGTGAAGCGCCACATGGGCACCAACTGGACCATCGACATCGACGGCAAGGCGTACACCGCGCAGGAGATCTCGGCGCGCACGCTCATGAAGCTCAAGCGCGACGCCGAGGCCTACCTGGGCGACACCGTCACCCAGGCGGTCATCACCGTCCCCGCCTACTTCGACGACGCCCAGCGCACGGCCACCAAGGAGGCGGGCCAGATCGCCGGCCTCGAGGTGCTGC
>JAGQSL010000361.1 GCA_020439525.1 Acidimicrobiales bacterium
GCGCCGGTGCCGGCGACCCGAGGCCACCGGCACCGTCGATCGCCGGGCTCCGCCCGGCTACTCCTCGTCGCTGGTGTCGAGCTTGTCGACGAGGTCCTTCGCCTTGTCGGCGGCCTGGTCGATCTTGTCGCCGTGCTTGCCGCCGGTCTTGTCGTCGATCACATCGGCGGCCTTGTCGATCGCCTGGTCGATCTGGTCCTCCTTGCCCTGGATCGCGTCCTTCGCCTTGTCCAAGAACCCCATGGCTCCTCCTTCGCTGGGCGGGTGTCGATCACCCCTACCCTCGAAGCCTGCCGCAGATGCGATCGTGACGCGACGCTCGGACGTTGACGGCCGCCACCGGAGCGTGGGACCGTGGGCGTCGTGCTGAAGAAGCTGCGCAGCAAGCTCTCCCAGAGCATCGACGACATCGAGGGCGAGCGCCTCCAAGACCGTCTCGCCGACCTGGGCGTCCAGCCCATCGCCGACGCGCCCACCCGGGTGCCGGTCCTGCTGGCCGGGGAGATCCAGGGCCTGCAGGTGGTGCCTCGCGCCGGCTCGCCGTCGCTCGAGGTCACCATCTCCGACGGCAGCGGTCGGGCCGTGGCCGTGTTCACCGGGCGTCGGCGCATCGGTGGCGTCGACTGCGGGCGCCGAGTGCTCGTGGAGGGCGTGGGCCGAACCGACCGGGGCCGCATGATCCTGGTCAACCCCGCCTACACGATCGTCGAGTAGCCGGGCGGCTCAGCCGCCGATCGCCCGCCGGGCGAGCTCGGCGAGCAGCTCGAGCATCGTGGGGTCGTCACCCGAGGCGCTCGCCAGCTCGATCGTCGTGCCCGGGTGACGCTCGGTCGCCTCGCCGACGATCGCCGGGATGTCCTCGCCCACGTGGCGGCCGGGGTAGAGGAAGTGCGGGAGCACGACCACGCGCCCGGCGCCCGCGGCGACGGCGGCATCGACGGCGTCGCCGATCGAAGGCTCGGCCAGCTCCAAGAAGGAGGCGCGCACGGGCGCACCCAGGCGCTCGGCGAGCCGCGCCGCCATCGCCCGGTGCGCATCGTTCGCGGCCGCGGCCCGGCTCCCGTGGGCGACCAGCACCAGCTCGGTCCGACCGCCTCGCCCCTCGTCGCTCACGCCGTGCACCGTACCCACCCCTCGCCCCCGATCGCCCCGCCGGCCCCGCCCCGCCCGCCGCCCGGTCGGCCGCCAGCACGGCGTTCTCCACCTCGATCACGCGCCACCAACGCACGATCCACGCACAGAACCCCGGCGACACCCCACCCATGCTTCTCCACCTCGATCACGCGCCACCAACGCACGATCCACGCACAGAACCCCGGCCACACCCCACCCACGCTTCTCCACCTCGATCACGCGCCACCAGCGCGTGGAACGGGCGCAGAACGCGGGCGGTCAGGGGGTGAGGAGCTCGGGCGGGAGGGTCCAGGGGTCGCGGGCGATGCGTGCGGGGTCGAAGCGGGCGACCAGGTCGGCCGGCCGGACGCTCGCCTCGGGCACGTCGAGGCCGAGCGAGCGGGCGAGGATCGCCACGACCTCGCCGGCCGAGCGCCCGGCGGCCACCTGCTCCTCGAGGGTGACCGCGCCGTCGCGCTTGGCGAGGCGCTGGCCGTCGGGGCCGAGCACGAGGGGCACGTGCGCGTAGCGGACCGTCGGGAGGTCGAGCAGCTCGGCGAGGAACCGCTGCCGGGGCGACGACGACGCGAGGTCGGCCGCCCGCACCACCTGGCCGACACCTTGGGCGGCGTCGTCGACCACCACCGCCAGGTTGTAGGCGGGCACGCCATCGTTGCGGCGCAGCACCACGTCGTCGACGAGGGCGGCCACGTCGCCGAGCAGCTCGTCGGACACGCCGACGACGGCATCGGGACCGCGCAAGCGCAGCGCAGGTGGCCGCTCCGACGCCTCCCGCTCGGCCCGTGCCGCGGCGCTCAGCTCCCGGCAGGTGCCCGGGTAGGCCCCCTCGGGCGCTGCGTCGGCGTGGGGCGCGGTCGCGGCCTCGCGGATCTCCCGTCGCGTGCAGTAGCAGGGGTAGGTCATCCCCCTCCTGGTGAGCTCGGCGATGGCGGCCTCGTAGCGGTCGAAGCGCTCGCTCTGGCGCACCACCTCGCCGTCGTGGTCGAGGCCGAGGTCGGCCAGCTCCCGGAGCTGGGCGCGCTCGTGGTCACGGCTGGCCTGCACCCGATCGAGGTCCTCCATGCGCACGAGGAAGGCGCTCCCCTCGGCTCGGGCGAACAGCCACGCGGCGAGGGCGGTGCGGAGGTTCCCCAGGTGCAGCGGCCCGGTGGGGCTCGGGGCGAAGCGACCGACGGCCATCGCCCGACGCTAGGCGCCGTCGGCTCGGTACCGTCCCGGGCCATGGCGTCGAACGCCACCACCCCCGACGATCACCTCCCCCGAGCCGAGCGACTGGCCCGCATCCTCGAGCGCGACGGGGCGCGATGCGTGTGGTGCGGGCGACCGGTGGGCGAGGGCCTGGTGGCGGCCACCACCGAGCACGTGGTGCCGCGCATCAAGGGCGGCCCGTCGTGGATCGAGAACGAGGTGGCGGCGTGCCGCCGCTGCAACGGGCGTCGCGGCCATCGCACGCCCGCCGACTGGCTCGACGAGTGCGAGGCCCTCGGGTGGGAGGCGAACCCTGCGGCGATCGTCGCCGCGCTCGAGCGGCTCGAGGGCGCGATCGCCCGTCGCGGCGGTCAGCGCCGCGCCCGCCCGTACGTCGCCAGCCAGCTCCGCCGCCTCCGCAACCGCCCCTGGTGACCGCTCCGCAACCACCCCCGGTGACCGCTCCGGGTGACTCCCCCGACACGCCCGTTCGCCCCTCCGCCGACCGCTCGCCGTGCCCCACCACCGCAACTTCTGGCGCCGACCGACCCGACCCGGGCCGGGTCGCTCCAGAAGTTCGGGGTGGTGGGGGCGACGTGGGCCGAGGTGCGGGGATCAGGCGATGGCGCCGGTGGCGCGGAGGGCGGCGAGGGCCGCGGCGTCGAGGCCGAGCTCGGTGCCCAGCACGTCGTCGGTGTGCTCACCGAGCCACGGCACCCGGCGCTCGGGGCCCTCGGCCATGTCGGACAGCTTGATGGGGTTGCCGGGCACCAGCACGGGCTGGTCGACGTCGTCGGTGCGCGGCACCTCCACCAGCATGTGGCGGGCGGCGACGTGCTCGTCGTGCACCACCTCCTCATCCGAGAAGCACGGCCCGGCGGCCACGCCGACCGCCGCGAGGTCGTCGCACGCCTCCACCTTGGTCCGGCTCGAGGCCCACCCCTCGATCGCCGGCCGCAGCACCGAGTCGAGGTGATCGATCCAGCCCTGGCGCTCGGCGAAGCGGGGGTCGTCGGCCCACTCCGGGTGGCCGATGGCCTCGACGAGCTTGGCGAAGTGCGGCTCGCGCCCGACCTGGATGATGAACCAGCCATCCGACGCCCGGAAGCCGTGCATGATCAGCGGGCCGAGGTCGCCGTTGCGCAGCCCCATCGACCAGAAGTTGGGGACGATGTCGCAGATGGCGACGAGCGCATCGAGCATGGCGATGTCGACGCGCTGGCCCCGGCCGGTGGCGTCGCGCTGGCGCAGGGCGGCGAGCACGCCGATGACCGCGAACAGGCCCGAGCCGATGTCGCCGAGGCCACCCATGGGGGCCACCAGCGGAGGCTCGTCACCCTGGCGCTTGAACTCGTAGATGCCCGACATGGCCTCGGCGATCGGCGCGTACGCGGGCCAGCGGTCGTAGGGCGAGCCGCTGGCGCCGAAGCCCGACACCGAGAGGTAGACGGCCTGGGGCGCCGCGGCGTGCACGTCGTCCCATCCGAGCCCGAGGCGGTCGAGGGTGCCGGCCTTGAAGTTCTCGCAGACGACGTCGAAGCGCCCGGCGAGGTCGAGCACGAGCTGGCGGCCGTCGGGGTGCTTGAGGTCGACGCAGATCGAGCGCTTCGAGAGGTTGTTGCGCAGGAACGTGGCGCCCACGCGGCGACCGTCGGGGTCGGCCATGGCGGGCAGCGAGCCCCGACCCGAATCCCCGCCCTTCGGGTGCTCGACCTTCACCACCTCGGCGCCCAGCCGTCCGAGGAGCTGCGTGGCCCACGGGAGCGACTGCATCTGCTCGAGGGCGAGCACTCGCACGCCGTCGAGCGGCTTGCCGCTCCCGGCGGCGTCGGCGTTGGCGATGTCCCCGAGCTGCACGTGCGGCTTCCTCCGGTGCGGTGATCTGACGGAGCGTCAGGTTAGGGCGGCGAGCGGTCAGCGAGCGTCGGCGAGGATCCCGACGAGGGCCCGATCGACCAGCGCGGCGACCTCGGCGGGACCCAGCTCCTCGTGGCGCAGGACGATGCGGTAGACGAGCACGCCCGCCAGGTCGTCGAGCAGGGCCCGGCCATCGGCCTCGGGGCGCACCTCACCGCGCGCCACGGCCCGCTCGATGACGGCGACCATGCGCTCGCGGTCGGGATCGAACACCTCGCGCTGCACCCGACGGGCGAAGTCGGCGTCCGAGACCATCTGGGCGAGCCCGTCGCCCACCGCCGCACGATCGACCGAGCGCAGGAAGCCCACGAAGCCTTCGAGCGCGGCCTGGAGGTCGCCGGCGACGGTGCCGGTGTCGGGCACCGCCATCGCCTCGCCGCGAGCGGCGACCACGGAGAACACCAGGCTCGCCTTGCTCGAGTGGCGCCGGTAGAGCGCCGGCTTGGAGACGTGGGCGGCGGCGGCGACGGCCTCCATCGTGAGCGCCTCGTAGCCGTCGGCGGCCAGCAGGGCGAGCACCGCGGCGCCGATGCGCTCGTCGAGCGCGGCATCGCGCGGACGTCCTCGAGGTGGCATGGCGGTCCTAAGGGGTGCGAACGGTTGCTGGTCGGGGCGGATCCATATACGTTACGGACGTTCCGTATCTCGACGCTGGAGCGACCCCATGATGGCGACCACCCCCACCTCGGTGCGATCGACGCACCGGCCGCGCACCGGGGCGGCCCTCCTGGGCGCCGTCGCGCTCGCGGCGATCCTCCTCGCCGGTTGCTCCGACGCCGGCGACGACGCCGGCACCACCACGACCGCGGCCACCGACGCACCAGCCTCGGACCAGGCGACGACCACCGAGGCGACGACGGACGAGACCACCCTCGCCGACGAGCCCGAGGCGGACGACGAGGAGCTCGCGGCCACATCGCCGCGAGCGCTGTGCGAGGCATCGGCCGACACCGCCGACCTCGCCAGCCGCCAGGCCCTGCTCGACGCGCTGCAGCAGGCCTACTTCGACGTCGAGCTCAAGACCGACCTCGAGGCGGGCGAGACCTACTCGCTCCTGTCGTGCGAGGGCGACCGCGCCGAGCTCCTCCAGCGCGTGGGCGACGGCGTCCCCTTCCTGATCGTGTTCGAGGTCACCGACGACGCCTTCGTGGTGGACGCGGCCAAGGAGCCGGGTGCGGCGTGCGATGATCCCGACCTCTCCGAGTCCGCGGCGAGCGCCCTCGCCTGCTGACCGGCGGCCGGGCCGGGGGCGGCGTCAGTCGTCGTCCTCGACGGCGATCCGCAGGTCGGCGAGGAGGGCATGACCCACATCGAGCGCGAGGGTCGGGTCGATCGACGAGCCGGTCAACGCCGCTGCGCCGCGGACGTCGACCAGGCGGACGCCTGCGCCGAAGCGGGCCCGCCCGAGCCTCGCCTTGGTGAGGTCGGCTCCGGTGAGGTCGACGTCGGTCCAGCGGCTGGCGGTGAGCCAGGCGTCGTAGGCGTCGAGCTGCACGGCGGTGCCGCCGTCGACCGCCAAGCGCTCGGTGCGCGCCAGGCGAAGCCCGAGCTCGTCGAGCTGGCAGCCGCGGAACGACACGTCCCGCAGCGTCGCCCCGCCCAGGTCGGCGCCCGAGAGCCGGCATCCGACGAAGGCGACGCGATCGAGCGAGAGCTCCTCGAGCACGGCACCGGCCAGGTCGCAGTCGGTCAGCACGACATCGACGAGCTCGGCCTTGAAGAGCCTCGCCCCGGTGAGCCGGACGCCGGTGATGCGGCACTCGCCCAGGCTGATGTGCTCGGCGTCGGCCGCGATGGCCGAGCCCGTGACCTCGCGCTCGGACCAGCCGTCGTGGTCCACGAGGCCGTCGAGCTCGAGCGGGTCGAGCGCCGCCGGCACGATCGGTGCCCGGCATCGGTCGCGCCCCTCCGAGCGCCGCTTCGCAGCCACCGTCCGATCATCGCACCGTCGCCGCCCCGGTGCCCGGCTGGGATCTGACGCATCGTCAGGTATCGCCGTAGGCTCGGAGCCCTATGCGTGGGATCATCAGCTACGGCACGTACCTCCCCCACCGGCGGCTCGATCGCTCGACGATCGCCGCGGTCGCCGGCACCGGTGGGGGCAAGGGGACGCGCACGGTCGCCTCCTACGACGAGGACACGACGACGATGGCGGTCGAAGCGGCTCGGCGCACCCTGCGCCCCACCCCCGCCCGACCCGATGCGCTGTGGTTCTCCACCGTGGCGCCGGCCTACGTCGACAAGGCGAACGCCACCGCGGTCCATGCCGCCTTGCTGCTGCCGACCGAGGCGATCGCCGCCGACCTCGGTGGATCGGTGCGCTCCGGCATCGCCGCCCTGCGCCTCGCCCTCGGCGGGTCCGGCACCCAGCTCGTGGTCTCCGCCGACATCCGCACCGGCCTGCCGGGCTCGGCCGACGAGGCCGCAGGCGGCGACGCGGCGGCGGCGCTGCTCGTGGGCGACGACGGCGACGCCCCCGTGATCGCCGAGCTCGTCGGCGCCGGGAGCGCCACCGACGAGTTCCTCGACCGCTGGCGCACCCCGGGCGACGACCGTTCGAAGCAGTGGGAGGAGAAGTTCGGCGAGACCCGCTACGTGCCGGTCGCCCTGGCCGCGCTCGCCGCCGCGCTCGCCGATGCGGGGATCGACGCCGATCGCGTCGACGCCCTCGTGGTCGCCGGCCTCCACGGCCGGGCGTGCAAGGCGGTGGCCAAGAGGAGCGGGGTCGACGGGGCCAAGGTGGTCGACGACCTCGCCGCCACGGTCGGCAACCCGGGCGCCGCCCAACCGGGCCTGCTGCTCGCCTCCGCCCTCGACACCGCGGCGCCGGGCCAGGTCATCGTGCTGCTCACCCTCTCCGACGGTGCCGATGCCCTCGTGTTCCGCACCACCGACGCCATCGCCTCGTTCGAGCCGGCCCTGAGCGTGGCGGAGCAGGCGGCCGCCGGAGCCCCACTGCCCTACGGCAAGTTCCTCGCCTGGCGCGGCCACCTCACCCCCGAGCCCCCGCGCCGCCCCGAACCGGCCCGTCCCTCCGCCTCGGCGGCGGCGCGCAGCGAGGACTGGAAGTACGGCTTCGTCGGGGCGAAGGACCGCGCCACCGGCGCCATCCACCTCCCGCCGTCGCGCGTGTCGATGGAGGGCGGCGCGGTCGACGACATGGAGCCGATCCCCATGGCCGACGTGGCCGGCACGATCGCCACGTACACGATCGACAAGCTCGTCTACTCGCCGAGCCCGCCCGTGGTGTTCGCCATCGTCGACTTCGACGGCGGCGGGCGCGCCCCCATCGAGCTGACCGATGTGGACCCAGCCGCCGTGCGG
Source organism: Acidimicrobiales bacterium (assembly GCA_020439525.1). GTDB lineage: Bacteria > Actinomycetota > Acidimicrobiia > Acidimicrobiales > Iamiaceae > Aquihabitans. The sequence goes on from JAGQSL010000361.1 coordinate 7,564, forward strand.
ATCGGCGACCGCGTCGAGATGACCTTCCGCCGGCTCTTCACGAGCGACGGGATCCACAACTACTTCTGGAAGGCCCGCCCGGTGGCGGCCCCAGCGAAGGAGGCCTGAGCCATGGCCAGCCACGGCATCAAGGACCGCGTCGCGATCGTCGGGATGGGCTGCACGCCCTTCCGCGAGCACTGGGACAAGGGCGTCGACGACCTCGCCCTCGAGGCCAGCCAGGAGGCGTTCGCCGCCGCCGGCGTCACCAAGGACGACGTCGACGCCTACTGGCTCGGCACCGCCCAGTCCGGCATGAGCGGCATCACCCTGGCGCGCGCCCTGCAGCTCCAGGGCAAGCCCGTCACCCGGGTCGAGAACTACTGCGCCACCGGGTCCGAAGCGCTGCGCCAAGCCTCCTACGCCGTGGCGTCGGGCGCGTACGACGTGGCCATGGCCGTCGGGGTGGAGAAGGTGAAGGACTCCGGCTACCAGGGCCTGAACGCCTTCCCCATCCCCAACGACGGCACCACCCGCACCCTCACCGCCGCCGGATCGTTCTCGATGGTGGCCCCGGCCTACGCCGAGAAGTACGGCGTGCCGATGGAGCAGCTCAAGCGCACCCTCGCCCGCATCGCCAGCAAGAACCACCACAACGGCGCCCGCAACCCCCGCGCCCAGTTCCGGCGGGAGATGAGCGTCGAGCAGATCTGCGCCATGCCGAACGTGGCCGGTGACCTGAGCGTCTTCGACTGTGCGGGCGTGGCCGACGGGTCGGCCGCGGCGATCGTCGTGCGAGCCGAGGGCGCCCACCGCTACACCGACACGCCGATCTACGTGAAGGCGCTCTCGTTCGTGGCCGGCAACGGGTCGGGTCTCGTGGACCCGGGCTACGACTACACCTGGTTCCCCGAGATCGCCGCCTGCGCCGCCGACGCCTACGCCCAGGCCGGCATCGACGACCCGGCGAGCCGGATCGCCATGGCGGAGGTGCACGACTGCTTCACCCCGACCGAGCTGGTGCTCATGGAGGACCTCGGCTTCGCCGAGCGGGGCATGGGTTGGA
>JAGQSL010000362.1 GCA_020439525.1 Acidimicrobiales bacterium
TTCGACGGTGCTCGGTAAGTACTCCGCTATGCTCATCGAGATGCGCACGCAGCCGTGGCTTGCCGGGTGTTTCGCCACCGACGATGCGCCGTGCACGGCGTACCCTGCGTGGAAGTAGACGGGGTTGTAGAGCTTGCCGAGCGGGGCCTCGCGCCAGCCCGAGATGCGCCGCTCGAACACGAAGCGCCCCTCGGGGGTGACGGCATCTCCGCAGTTCTCGCCCTGGTCGGTGTCTTCGCAGTAGGCCACCCCGCTGCCGCTCGACACGTGGGTGATGAGCGACGGCGCCCCGTCGCGCCACACGATCATCACCTGGCGGGTGAGGTCGACCTCGACGTGGGTGGGGCCCAGGTCGGGGCGCAGCATCTCCTGGCCGGGCCGGGCGAGGATGGCCGCCTCGGTCTCGGGGCCCACGACGCCGTCCTTGGCGAGCCCGTGGAGGGCCTGGAACGCCCAAACGGCCTGGGTGGTCTTGGTGCCGAACTTCCCGTCGGGCTCGCCCGGGTCGTAGGCCATCGCCTTGAGGGCCTCCTGCACCGCCCGGGTCCGGGTCCCCTTCGAGCCGCCCTGGAGCGCCCCCTCCTCGGTGAGGGTCGTGGGATCGACGGGCGCCGTGGTCGTGGTGGTGGGCGGCGCCGTCGTGGTGGTCGTCGCCTCGGTCGTCGTGGTGGCCTCGGTCGTGGTGGTGGCCTCGGTGGTCGTCACCGTGGTCGGCGTGGTGGCATCGGCCGACACGTCGGCGCCGCCTCCCCCGCTCGAGCACGCGCTCAGCACCACGGCCAGCACGAGCAGGCCGGAGGCGACGGTGCGTCGAGAAGCGGACATGGATCCAGTGTGGCAGAGGGGGTCCCGGCCATCCCAGGCGCCCCCGGGGCGAGCGGGCGCTACCCCTCCGGTCGCAGCCAGTCGTCGAGCGACGCCTCGTCCCAGTCGTCGGGCCCGTAGACGGTGCCGGGCTGCGGGGTCATCAGCTGGGTGTCGCCGCCGGTGACGAACGTGGCCGCCCGCTGCTCCCACGCGACCAGGTCGGGATCGGGGTCGGCCTCGTCGCCGAAGCCCAGGGCGGCGTCTCGCGCCGCCCGGAGGCGGGTCTGGCCCGAGATCGACGTGGCCCACACCACCACCACCTCGTGGTGGTTGCCGAGCACCTCGTAGATCCCCGTGGGCACGTGGTCGTAGCGCGCCCAGGCCGGCACCTGCTCGGCCACCACCGCGGCGAGGTACTCGAGCTGGGTGCCGGGGCGAACGGTGAGCAGCTGGTGGACGAACAGGGTGCCGCGGATGCCGGCCGCCGCGATCTCCGCGGTGGTGGGGCTGCCGGGCACGGCACCGCAGAGCCGGTCGAGCCCACCCGTGCGCCACTTGGCCGCCTCGTCCCACCACTCGCCGTAGAACGCGTGGCGGCGCTTGAGGTTGAGCCGATCGACGTTGGCCGCCCACCCCTGCCAGCCGGTCTCGCCCACGTCCCAGATGTTGATCACCTGCGGCCACCGTCCGCCGCCCATGGCACACACGAAGAAGGTGCCCTGGAGCGTCAGCATGTCGGGCATGGCGTTGGTCGGCTCGCGCCCGGCGTGCGCCATGTAGTCGTACTGGCCCTGGCCGACGATGTCGACGACCTCGTGCAGGTACAGCGCTCGGCGGGCCACGGCCGACACCGTAGGCGCCGGGCTAGGCCCCCACCCCCGACGTGGCCAGCTCCTCGGTGCGGTCGCCGATCGCCGCCGCCACGCCGTGGGAGTCCGGCTCGGCCTCGCCCTCCACCGCCCGTCGGGCCGCGGCGAGGACCTCGTCGGGCGCGCACGCGGTGTCGAGCTCGACGGCCTCGGGCCAGGGGTCGAAGTCGGCCGCCAGGGCCAGCGCCACCTCCGGCGTCGCGTCGGACGCGTCGCCGCCCGCCTCGATCCGCCGGGCCACCCGGCGGGCGGCCTCGTGGGGATCGAGGACGCAGCGCAGCTCGGTCAGGTCGGCCGCGGCGTCGGCGGCGAGGCGGCGGACCGCGGCACGCTCCTCCGCCGAGCGGTAGGTGGCGTCGAGCACGACGTGCTCGCCGAGCCCGAGGAGCCGCCGCGCCTCGGCCAGCACCTCGTCGTAGGTGCGGCGCACCTCGGCGGGCTGGTAGCCACGGCCGTCGTCTCGCCGACGGACCTCGTCGGAGCGCAGCAGCGCGGCCCCGAGCTCGTCGGCCAGCGCCCCGGCCGTCGTGGACTTCCCGGTGCCCGGCGCGCCGCCCACCACCACGAGGCGCACCCGGCCCTGCTCGAGGTGGCGGAGGGCGAGGGCGAGCAGCTCGTCCACCTCGCCACCGGGCGCCTCGCCGCGCTGCACGGCGCGCAGCACGCCGACCTTGGCCCGCACGTGGGCGCGGTAGGCCACGTAGTGGTGGGCCAGCGACGGCGGCCACGTGTCGGCACCGAACTCGCGGTGCAGGGCGAGGAAGCGCTCGCCGAGGTCCGGGCGGCCGAGGCGCTCGAGGTCCATGGCCAAGAAGGCGGCATCGGCGAGCACGTCGCCCCAGCGGTACTCGTCGGAGAAGTCGAGACAGTCGAGGACCTGCGGGACGTCGTCCACCACGAAGATGTCCTCCGCCTGCAGGTCGCCGTGCCCGTCGCGGATGCGCCCGCGCCGGACGCGGTGCTCGAACAGGGAGGCCCGTCCGGCGAGGTAGCGCAGCACCAGCTCCTCGATGCGGGCCTCGAGCGGGTGCGACGCCACCGTGCCCTCCTCCGCCAGGTCCGCGAGCTGCTCGAAGCCGGCCACCCAACGGGCGCGCACCGAGCTCAACGAGCCGAGCCGGTCGTGGGCGGGGTCGGGGGCCCGGTGGTCGTGGAGGGCGGCGAGCTGGCGGGCGATGGCGCGCAGCGCGCCATCGACGTCCTCGCCCCGCCCGATGCAGGCGGTGAGCCGACCCGCGTCGGGCATCCGGCGCATCACCACCAGGTGCTCCATCGTCTTGCGGTCCGGGCCGATCACCTCGGCCACGCCGAGGTAGGCGTCGGGCGCCATGCGGCGGTTGAGCGCCACCTCCTGGCGGCACGCCTCGCGCCGGGCCTCCACCGTCGTGAAGTCGAGGAAGCCGAGGTCGACCGCCTTCTTCATCTTGTAGACCCGATCGTCGAGGAAGAAGAGCACCGACGAGTGGGTCTCGACCACGTGCACGTCGGGGGCGGCCACCACCAGCGGATCGTCGCCGTCGATCGGTTCGAGCCCCTCCACGGAGCCGTTCGCTCCTGCACCCATGCACGGAGCATCCGCCGCGGCGCGCCGGATCGCCAGGGGCCAAGGTCCCCCGATCCCGCGGGGCGTGGGAGGCTCCCCCGATGGACGTCGGCCTCGCCCTCCCGCAGATGACCCCCGACCTCGACGGCGCCCGCATCCGAGCCTGGTGCCGCGCCATCGACCACGGCCCCTTCTCCTCCGTGTCGGCCGGCGAGCGGATCGCCTTCGACAACCTCGACGGGTTCACCCTCGTGACCGCCGCCGCCGCGCTGACCGAACGGGCTCGGGTGGCGTTCAACGTGGTGGTGGCGCCGTGGCACGCCCCCGCCCTCCTCGCCAAGGAGCTGGCGTCGATCGACGTGCTCTCGGGCGGTCGACTCGACGTGGCCGTCGGGGTGGGCGGCCGCGAGCAGGACTACCGGGCGCTGGGCCAGGACACCACCCGTCGCTTCGACCGCCTCGATGCCGCCGTGGCCGAGCTGCGGCGGCTCTGGGCAGGGGGCGACGTCGTCGACGGCGCGGCGGTCGGCCCGACGCCCGTCCAACCCGGCGGTCCCCCGCTGCTGTGCAGCGGCACCGGCCCCCGCTCGCTCGCCCGGGCCGCCCGGTGGGCCGACGGGCTCACCCACTTCACCCTGGCCGCCGATCCGGCCGAGGCCGCCACCGCGTTCGCCCTGGCCGACGACGCGTGGGCCACGGCCGGGCGCCCGTCGACCCCGCGCCACGTCACGGGCGCGTTCGTGTGCCTCGGGCCCGGCGCCGAGGAGCGCTTGGCGACCTTCGCCCGCCGGTACCTCGACGTGTTCGGCACCGACGTGGCCGCCTGGCTCGCCGAGCGGATGCCGCTGCACACCGACGAGGCCCTGCACGGGTTCCTCGTCGGGTTGGCGGCGACCGGGTGCGACGAGGTGGTGCTCGTCCCCGGCGACGCCGACCCCGACCAAGTGCGGCGGGTGGCCGAGGTGGTCGCCTCGGTCGACTGACGGGCGGCTACACGCCCTCGATGGCCTCGATCCGGCCCCGGCGGATGGCCTCGACGAGCGCGGCGTGGTCGCGCTCGGTCTGGTCGGCGTAGGCGACCGCGAACGCGGTGAGCGCCTCGACCGCAGGCTCGCCCCGGCCGAGGTAGCCGGCGATGCGGGCTGGGTGGGCCGTGCGCCCGTGGGCCTGGGCCAGCGCCGTGGCGCACAGGCCTGCGTAGCGGACGAAGCCGGCCGGGCGCAGCGCCACCAGGTCGATGCCGCCCTTCATGTCGCGCAGCTGGCGGACGTAGTACTCGCGGCCTCCCGCCGCACCCCAGCCGAGGAAGAGGTCGCCAGCCGCCTGGAGCAGGCGCTGGCCCTCGACCACCCGCCGACCGGCGTGATCGGGCCCGGGCACGGTGGCCCACGGCTGGAGGACCGACCGTCCGGTCTCCTTGATCTGGAGGAACAGCGGATCGTCGCCCACCACCCCGCTCAGCAAGACGACCGCCGCCCGGGTGCCCACGCTCCCGACGCCCACCACCTTCAGCGCCAGGTCGACGAACCGGTACTGCTCGAGGAGGGCCCCCACGTGCGGCGGGACCGACGCGCGGTACTCGTCCCAGAGCTCGAGCAACGCCTCGCGGAAGCGATCTGGCGGCAGGCGCTGCACGAGCGGTGGCGCCTCCACGAGCACCCGTCGCCCATCGCGCACCTCGGTGAAGCGGCCCAGGGCGTGGAACCGGTCGCGGCGGCGGGCCCGCTCGACCTGCTGCTCGGCGCGGGCCACCCCGCCCTTCGACAGGCCCGACGATCGGGCGAGGGCCAAGACGTCGTCCACGTCGAGGCGGAGGTACCGACGCTCGAGCCCCGAGAGCTGGGCCAGCTCGTCGCAGCGGCGCGCGTAGGCCCGCACCGTGGCCCCGGCGGCCTCCCGACCGGCCGCCTCGCCCTGCCCGTTGACCCGCGCCGCCACCACGAGGCTGGCCGCGAGGCGCCGCAGGTCCCACTCCCAGGCGCCGGGGTGGGCCTCGTCGAAGTCGTTGATGTCGAACACGAGGTTGCGCTCGGTGGTGGCGAACAGCCCGAAGTTGGCGAGGTGGGCGTCGCCGCAGGCCCAGACGCCGATGCCCGAGGTGGCGAGCGGGGCGACGTCGGCGGCGAAGATCCCGGCGCCGCCGCGCAGGAAGGCGAACGGGTCGACCGCCATGCGCCCGAGCCGGATCGGCGCGATGGCCGGCAGGCGGTCGGCGCCCTCGGCGCGCAGGACCTCCACGGGATCGAGGCGGTCGTCGGCGGGGGCCCAGCCGCCGAGGTCGCGGCGCGGCACGCGCTGACGGGCAGCCCGACCCTCCTCACGGAGCTCGTCGACGGACCGGGCACGAGTGGCCTCCACGTCCCCGTGGTCTAGCGGCCCGGCGTCGATGGGGTCGAAGCGGTGCGGGGCCGGTGCCGGCGGGAGGTCGGGCCGGGGCTCCACTCCGACCCGACCTCCCGACGAGCCTCAGCCGCCGGCCGCCTTCGCCGCGCCCGCTGGCTCGCAGCGTCGATCAAGGTCCACCACGGTCCGGCCTCAGTCGATGGCGTCGTCAGCCAGGTGGTAGCGGCCTGGGATCTCCGGGAGCCCGGGCTCGAGATCGAGGAGGACGACCCGATCTGGTTCAACGTCGACCGCTCCGCGATCGAACCGCACCACGGTGTCACCGACCTCGACGAGAACCTCTACCCCACCTGGGTCGACGACTGCATCGGCGACGTGCTGACGTTCGGGCGGCTGTGGTCGAACTACCACGACCTCAGCGCCAAGGGCATCGGCACCGTCGACGCCGTGCTCGACGACCTACTGGTGCCCCCGGACCCCGACGATCCCTCGCCGCCGGCGTCTTCCTCGACTCGATCCACCGCCTCGTCGCCACGGCGATCGACGCCAACCATCCTGGACCGATCGACGGCGACTCCGGCATGGTCGCCGCGACCGCCGGCGTCCGTTCCGATGCCATCGGGCCCTATCTGGTCGCCGGACTGCTCGTCGTGTCCCGCAGCGGACGCTGGACCCAGGCGCACCTGACCGTCGACCTCGGTCCGTGGATTACCCACCCCATGGTGACCTCGGGGCAGCACGTCGCTCACGACCGCTCCCTGGTCGGCGGCCGCACCGGGCTCACCGCGTGCGCACCCGACGAGTTCCCGACGTGGCTGCAGCCGGCCCTGGGCTCCACTGCCTGACCGGTGCCGGACCTCCACCTGTCGCTGGAGGGTTCAGGCAGAGAAGCCTGCCTGCCGGCCTCGCGTGGTGGTAACTCGCTGCCACCACAGGCGGACGCACCCCACCGCTCAGGCGTTGAGAGACGAAGCGCAATGGCGCGCTCGAGCAGCCCCGACTGGGGCAGACGGAGGTGCTGGTGAAGCGAGAACCGCTAGCGATCGGACCGTGGGCGCAGCGCCGTTGTGCTCGGCAGCGGCGGTCGGTCACCGCTCCGGGCCAGCCGCTCGGATCGAGCCGGCCTCGGGCTTGCGTGGAGGTCTCAAGGTGACTGACACGCCATCGCCCAGTCACCCGCTCACCCTCGAACAGGTGGCAGCAAGACTTCTCGAAGCCGGAAACCACACCAGCACCGCCGTCTCCGCACGGTTCCTCCTCGAAGCGCTGGAGTCACGATCGCCCTTCGCGACCGCCCGTCGAAGCCTGCCCGCCAACGACAAGTTCGGCACCAAGTCGTTCCCGGGATGGGATCCGCCGGACGACCCCGAGCCCCCCGCCCGCCTAGGGCCGATGCCGCTCGAGTTCGAGATGCCCGTCGACGAAGGCATGGAGGCCCCCCTACCGGAGATCGCACCATGGTGGGATCTCATCCGGATCCCCCCGGGTGCGCCGGCGGAGCCGATCGCCTGGCTCGACGGGAAGCGCTCGATCACCGGGCCGTGGATCGACGGTTGGCCGACGCGCTTCCAGGCCCACGGGCCCGATCAGGCTCATCTGCGACTCTACGAGCGCAGCGTCGAGATCCAAGCGTGGAGGTCGGTCACGACAACGTCGATCAAGCCCTCAGGGTTCCTCTCCTACGTGCTGGTAGGGACTGCCGCGTGATCCGGTGACACGGTGGGTGTGGGGTCAGGCTGCTTGATCGGCGGCGGGTGTGATGATGGTTTCGAACTCGATCGGGGTCAACCGGCCGAGGCGGGCCTGGCGGCGTCGGCGGTGGTAGGTGCGCTCGATCCA
>JAGQSL010000363.1:0-3810 GCA_020439525.1 Acidimicrobiales bacterium
CGACCTCCGCACCGACGACGGCATCGGCGAGGCCCTGCGCGCCATCGCCGCCTGGCCGGCACCCGAGCCCGACGGTCGACCCATCTCCATCGCCCCCGTCCCGCCGACCGCGCCGGCGGGGCGGGAGCGGCGGGCGAGGTGGGCCGTCGCTGCCGCGATCCTCGCGATCGGTCTGCTGGCGGGCGCCCTGGTGCTGGCCGGACGCGACCGGACGGTCGTGGCCGACGGCGCGTGGCGGCCGATGGCCCCGAGCCCGCTCTCCGCTCGCTTCGCGCCCATCTCGCTCTGGATCGGCGACCGGCTCCTCGTGTGGGGCGGCCACGACGCCGACGGCACCGAGCTCGCGGACGGCGCCACCTACGACCCGGCCACCGACCGCTGGACCGAGATCGCCGACCAGTCGTTCCCGTACGAGCGCCGGGCCGGCTCGCCGATCGGCGCCACCGACGGGTGGTGGTCGACGTACCCGACCCCCGGCGCCTGGTTCCAGGGCAAGGCGTGGTTCGTGCTGACCTCGCCCGACGACGCGTGGGGATGGGACCTCGTCAGCTACGACCCGGCGGCCGACCGCTGGGAGCGGGTCGACCGCGCCCGCTTCGAGCAGCAGCCGAGCGACGCCCTGGTGATGACCGAGGGCACGGCGACGGTCCAGCAGATCGCGTCGCTCGTCGTCCACGACGGCCGGCTCGTGGCGTTCGGTTGGCACTCCCAGCGCTCCGAGTACGGCTGGGCGACCTTCGACCCGGCCACCGGCGCGTGGGGCCCCTTCGCCGGCGTGCCCGGCAGCGGCCTGGACTACGGCCTCAACTGGGCGACCACGGGCCCCGTGCTGGTGGCGGATCGCTACCTGGTCTGGGTGTCGAGCCAGCCGCTCGGCTCGGCACCGCGGTCGGGCTTCTCCATCGACCTCGACACCGGCGAGGTGGTGGACCTCGACGCCCCGACCGATCGCAACGTCCAGTGGGTGTCGGGCTTCGCCGCCGACGGGGTCGCCATCGGCGGCTGGACGCCGGGCAACCTCGCCGACGGCCGCCGCTTCGCGTCCCGGCTCGATCCGGCCACGGGTCGCTGGAGGCCGGTCGACGCCCTCAGCTCGGGCCCGGCGGAGGCGGCCGACGACGAGGGCGCCCCGGCCGTGGTCGCCGCCGGGGACGAGACCGTCGTGGTGGGCGGGCTCGACCGTCGCTACGAGGTCGGCGGGATCCGCAGCAGCCACGGCGACCAGGTGCTGGTGGACGGCCGGTGGCAGCGACTGCCCGAGGCGCCGATCGACCTGGCCCGAGCCGACCCCATCGCGGTCTGGACGGGCGCCGAACTCCTCGTGTGGGGCGGCGTCGCCCTCTCCGACGACGACGCGCCGACCGCGACCGTCCCGCTCGCCGACGGGGCCCGCTTCGTCCCGAGCTGACTACCAGGGGTCGATGCTCGGGCGCTTCTTCCCCGCCCGCGGCGCGGGCGGCGGAGCCAGCGAGATGGCGTGGAGCACCCGGGCGCGCGTCTCGGCCGGGTCGATCACGTCGTCGATCTCGAGGTGGGCCGCCATGTTGAGCGCCTGGCCGTGGCGGTACGCCGCCTCGACCATGCGGTCGAAGGCGGCTTGGCGCTCGGCCTCGTCCTCGATGGCCTCCAGCTCACGGCGGAACCCGAGCTTCACCGCACCCTCGAGGCCCATGCCGCCGAACTCGCCGGTGGGCCACGAGAGGGTGGCGATGGGCGCGTGGAAGCTCCCGCCCGCCATGGCCTGGGCGCCGAGCCCGTAGCCCTTGCGCAGCACCACCACCACGTAGGGCACCGTCAGCGACGCGGCCGTGACGAACAGGCGCGAGAACCGCCGCACCTGCGCCGCCTCCTCGGCCTCGGGCCCCACGAGGAAGCCGGGCGTGTCGCAGAGCGACAGGACCGGCAGGTCGTGGGCGTCGCACAGCTGGAGGAAGCGGGCCGCCTTGTCGGCCGCCGGGGCGTCGATGGCGCCGCCGAGCACGGCGGGGTCGTTGGCGATCACGCCGAGCGGACGCCCTTCGATCCGCGCCAGGGCCGTGACGATCCCGGGTCCGTACGCCCGCCGGAGCTCGAGCACCGAGCCGACGTCCGCGATCCCCTCCACCGCAGCGCGCACCTCGTACACCCGCTTGCGCTGCTCGGGAACGACGGCGCGCAGGGCCTCAGCCGGGGGCGCCGCCCACTCCCCGATGGGCCCCTGGAAGTACGACAGGTAGCGCTTGGCGACCTCGACCGCCTCGGCTTCATCGGCCACCGGGAGGTCGACCACGCCGTTGGCCGTCTGCACGTCGATGGGCCCGATGTCCTCGGGCTGCACGACGCCGAGGCCGCCGCCCTCGATCATCGCCGGCCCGCCCATGCCGATGTTCGAGTCGGCGGTGGCGATGACCACGTCGCAGCAGCCGAGCAGCGCGGCGTTGCCGGCGAAGCACCGCCCGGCGGCGATGCCGACCGACGGCACGAGGCCCGAGAGCCGGGCGAACAGCTCGAAGGCCCGGGTGTCGAGGCCGGCGATGACGGGCACGTCGGTGTCGCCGGGGCGACCACCGCCGCCCTCGGCGAACAGCACGACGGGGAGCCGCAGCCGCTCGATCAGCTCGATCAGGCGGTCCTTCTTCGCGTGGTTGCGCTGGCCCTGCGTGCCGGCGAGGACCGTGTAGTCGTAGGCGATCACCGCGGTGCGGGCCTGCTCGGACCCGACGGCCTCGGCGTTCACGGTGCCCACCCCCGTGATCAGCCCGTCGGCCGGGGTCCTGGCCTGCAGCTCGTCGGTGGGCCGGCGCGACTCCTGGGCGGCGAAGGCGAAGCCGCCCCACTCCTCGAACGAGCCCGGGTCGCAGAGGTCCGCCACGTTCTCGCGCGCCGTGCGCTGGCCTCGGCCGTGGCGCTTGGCCACCGCCTCGGGGCGGGCCGCGTCGTCGAGCAGGGCGCGCCGGCGCCGCAGCTCCGCGAGGTCGGCCCGGTCCCCGTTCGGCCCCGTCGCCCCGCCCCCGCCCGATCCGGCTGCCGGATCGCCCGCGCCCGTGCGCTCCTGCGGCGGGTTCGGCGCGGCCGGCGGCTCGGCGGTGGCGACGCCCACGACGCGGAGGAGCTCCTCGCCCTGCGCCACCGCCTGACCCGGGGCCACGCGGAGCCCCTCGATGCGGCCGTCGAGGTGGACCGCGAGCGGGTGCTCCATCTTCATCACCTCGAGCACCACGACCTCCTGGCCCGAGCGGACCTCGTCGCCCTCGGCCACGGCGACCGACGAGACCGTGGCGGCCATCGGGGCGAGCAGGCGGTGGGTGGTGGGATCGGGACCGGCCATGGGCGATGGGCTACCACGCGAGACTGGGGGCCACGCCGACCCCGACGACGGAGGTGCCCCGATGGCCGAGCTCGAACCGCTGCCCGAGGACTGGAACCGCGCCCTTGCGGTGGTCGCCCACCCCGACGACCTGGAGTACGGCGTCGCGTCGGCCATCGCTCGCTGGACGAGCCAGGGCAAGCACGTGGCCTACTGCCTGGTCACCTCGGGCGAGGCCGGGATCGACTCGATGGCGCCCGACGAGTGCGCCCGGGTCCGCCAGGGCGAGGAGCGGGCATCAGCCGCGGCGGTCGGCGTGGAGGAGGTCGAGTTCCTCGCCCACCCCGATGGGCTCGTCGAGGCGAACATCGCCCTCCGGCGCGACCTGGCGATGGCGATCCGCCGCCACCGACCCGACATCGTGGTGTCGATCAACTTCCGCGAGTCGTTCGACTTCCCGGGCCTCAACCACGCCGACCACCGCAACACCGGGTGGGCCCTGCTCGACGCCGTGCGCGACGCCG
>JAGQSL010000363.1:3921-4131 GCA_020439525.1 Acidimicrobiales bacterium
GGCATCGCCTCGCTCGAGGCCCACCGCACCTACCTCGACGCCCTCCCCGAGGGCACCACGGGCACCGACCCCGAACCGTTCCTGCGCGGGATGGCCGAACAGGTCGGCCCCCGCCTCGGCGTCCGCCACGCGGTGGCCTTCGAGGTCATCCCTCTCTGACCCACGCGCGACGGCGGTTGCGGTTGCGCCGCAGCCGCCCACCCACCCGCC
>JAGQSL010000364.1 GCA_020439525.1 Acidimicrobiales bacterium
ACTCGGTGGCCCAGCTCGGCGGGGTCCACCTGGCCTGCGAGCAGGCGTCGAACGTGCTCACCAAGGTGCTCGAGTGGGGACGGCTCATGTCGTACCTCGAGCAGAGCACCCGCTACATCGCCTACGACGCCCGCATCGGTGGTCGGTACCGCTTCTACCGTGATCCAGGCATCTTGGGCTCGCCGCTCGGCACCCGCTTCGTTGGCGAGATGGATCGCCTGTTCGACACCTACGCCGAGCTGCTGCCGCAGCTCAACGACTTCTTCCGCGACCAGTTCCCGAAGGATCCCAGCGACTCGGACTTCGTGTACCGCCAGGCGATCCGGGCGAAGGCCTTCGACGCGCTGCGCGGGGTGCTGCCGGCGGCGTCGCTCTCGAACGTCGGGATCTACGGCACGGGCCAGGCCTACGAGGCGCTGCTCCTGCGGATGCGCTCGCACCCGCTGCCCGAGGCCCGCAGCTACGCCGACCTCATGCTCCAGGAGCTCCGCAAGGTCATCCCCTCGTTCCTCAAGCGGGTGGACCTCCCCGAGCGCGGCACGGCCTGGAGCGAGTACCTGGCCGACAACCGCGAGGCCATGGACGAGCTGGCCGAGCAGCTGTTCCCGCCCGACGAGCCGGTCGCCGCGGCGGCGCGCACCACGCTGGTCGACTTCGATCCCGACGCCGAGGTCAAGCTGGTCACGGCCATGCTGTACCCGCACGTGCACGCCCCGGAGGCCCAGATCGAGGCGCGGGTGCGGGCCATGGGCGTCGAGGACCGCCTCGCGGTCGTGCGGGCGTACGTGGGCGACCGGGCCAACCGACGCCATCGCCCGGGCCGGGCCCTCGAGCGGATCGACTACCGCTTCGACGTCCTGGCCGACTACGGGGCCTTCCGCGACCTCCAGCGCCACCGGATGCTCACCATCGAGTGGCAGCCGCTCACCCCCCGCCACGGCTACACGATGCCCGAGGCGGTCGAACTGGCGGGTGCGGCGCCGGCCTTCCACCGGGCGATGGACCGCTCGCGGGAGCTCTACGAGCTCTTGGAGCCCACCTTCGAGACCGAGGCGTCCTACGCCGTCTGCCTGGCGTACCAGGTCCGGTTCTCGATGCAGATGAATGCGCGCGAGGCGATGCACCTCCTCGAGCTGCGCAGCGGCCCCCAGGGCCACCCGGCATACCGTGAGGTGGCCCAGGAGATGCACCAGCTGATCGCGGAGGAGGCGGGGCATCGGGCCGTGGCGGAGATGATGCGGTTCGTCGACCACTCGCCCGAGCCCCGGCTCGAGCGGCTCGACGCAGAGCGCCGCGCGGAGGCTCGCCGGTCGCAGCGGTGAGCGCGAGGTGTGGAGCGCGGGTTCCGCGCGCGTAGTATCCGCCCGCGGCATCGCCCCGGCGATGCCCGTGGCCCCAGGCACGACGGTCCGACGAAGGAAGACATGGCAGACGACGAGCTGATCGAGGACGACGAGCTCGAGGTGGACGACGACGCCGAAGAGCTCGACGAGGACCTCGACGAGGACCTCGACGACGAGATGGCCGAGGACCTCGACGACGACCTCGAGGGCGACGACGTCGAGGTCGACGAGGACGACGACGACGAGGAGGAGGAGGCGGCGCCCGCGCCGGCCAAGGCCCGCGGCGACGAGGACGAGGACGACGACGACGACGTCGATCCCGACGACGTCGAGGAGGACCTCGACACCATCCTGCGCGACCGCATCGCCGCCGGGGCTGACGAGGACGAGGACGAAGACGAGGAGACCGTCACCGACGACCGCACCGAGGGCG
>JAGQSL010000365.1:0-3808 GCA_020439525.1 Acidimicrobiales bacterium
CCACGAGTTCGACAAGGTCGAGATCTTCGCCTACGCCACCCCCGAGCAGGCCCCCGACGTGCTCGACGAGCTGGTCGAGCGGGCCGAGTCGGGCATCCGCGACCTCGGGCTCGCCCACCGGGTCATCGAGATCTGCACGGGCGACATGGGCCAGAGCCACCACCGCTCGTTCGACATCGAGGTCTACGCGCCCGGCGCCGACCAGTGGCTCGAGGTCAGCTCGGTGAGCTGGTTCACCGACTACCAGGCTCGTCGCGGCAACATCCGTTACCGACCGGGCGGCGGCGGCACGGCCATGGTCCACACGCTGAACGGCTCGGCGCTCGCCGTCCCCCGCGTGTGGGCGGCCATCGTCGAGACGTACCACCGGGCCGACGGCGGCATCGACGTGCCCGAGGTGCTCCTGCCGTACTTCCGGGGCCAGACCCGCATCGCTTGACCGTCGGTCGATCGACCATCACTCGGTGAAGGCGCAGAACTCGTTGCCCTGAGGGTCGGCGAGCACGGTCCAGCGGTGTGCGTCGCCGGGCTCGGCGAGGATCGCCGCGCCCGCGGCGACGAGCGCGGCGACGTCGTCGACGGCGATGTCCCAGTGGCAGCGGTTCTTCACCACGCGCTCGTCGGGCACCCGGACGCACTTGAAGATGACGTCATCGAGGCCTCGTGCGCCGTGGAGCCAACGGTGCGTGCCGTCGGGACCGGGGCCGAGCTCTCCGCCGAGGACGCCCTGCCACCAGGCGGCGAGCACGTCGGGCTCGGCGCTGTCGACGCAGATCGCGACCGCCTCGACCGGCCCCGGTCCGGCCGGCTCGCCGGGGAACCAGCAGAGCTCGTTGCCCTCGGGGTCCGCCAGCACCGTCCAGCCGTCGTGCGCCGCCACGACGGTCGCGCCGAGGTCGAGCAGCGGCTCGACCGAAGGTCCGCGCACGTCGAGGTGCACCCGGTTCTTCACGACCTTCGGCTCGGGCACGACGTTCACCCACAGCGGCCCCCACGCCGGGCCGCGCACGACGGTGTCGCCGACGTCCTGAACCTCGAGCTCGCCGCCGAGGGTTGCGGCCCAGAAGCGGCCGACGAGCACGGCGTCGTGGGCGTCGAGGCAGAGATCCTGGTACCGGGTGAGCGCCACGGGGCCACGGTACCTACGCTCGGCGGCGTGATCACCGAGCTTCCCGTCCTGATCCCCGGCGAGGGCGAGCCGCCCGCCGGGCTGGGGTCCGACCACCCGATGCGCCAGGTCACCCGGGCGGTGGCCTTCGAGCCTGACGGCTGGACCCCCGAGCGCCAGCAACAGGTGCAGGAGCTGTTCGACGGCCTCGCCGATGAGTGGAACACCCGCGACGTGCCCGGCCGCGAAGCCCCGCTGGTCGACGCCTTCCGCCGCGGGCTCGACGCCGCGCCCGACCTCGACCACCACCTGGCCGTCGAGCTGGGCGCCGGCACCGGCCTGTTCAGCCGCGAGCTCGCCGCCCGGTTCCCCGAGGTGGTCGCCGTCGACATCGCGTTCGAGATGCTGCGCCGCGCGCCCGCCGGGCCGGCGCATCGGGCGCAGGGCGACGGCAGCCGGCTGCCCGTCGCCGACGGGAGCGTCGATGCGCTGGTGTTGGTCAACATGTTCCTGTTCCCCGCCGAGGTCGACCGGGTGCTCGCCCGTCACGGAGCGCTCGTGTGGGTGAACAGCCGAGGCGCCGACACGCCGATCCACCTCACCGCGGCCGAGGTCGACGGGTGCCTCCCCGGCGACTGGTCGGGCGTTGCCTCCACCGCCGGGCACGGCACCTGGTCCGTGCACTGGCGGTCGTCGTAGCGGGGCGCGTCAACCGACGGCGGCGCTCACGGCTCGGTGAGGGGGATGGGACGCACGCCGGCGGGAGCTGAGGGCTTCGACGAGCTGTTCCGGGCCGAGTACCCGGCGCTCGTGCGGCGCGTGCAGCTGGTGGTCGGGTCGGCGGCGGTGGCGGAGGAGATCGTCCAGGACGCGTTCTGCGGCGCGCTCGAGCGCTGGGGGCGGGTGCGCCACGTCGAGCGACCGGGCGCCTGGGTGCAGGTGGTGGCCATGCGCCGGGCGATCAAGGTCGAGGGACGACGACGACGGGGGAGCGAGCTGGTGCCCGCGTGGTCGCCCGCGTCCGACGCCGGACCGGTCGACATCGACCTCCAGCGCGCCATCGCCGCGCTGCCCGAGGGCCAGCGGCGCGCGGTGGTGCTCCACCACCTGGCCGACCTCTCCGTCGATGACGTGGCCGAGGTGCTCGGCGTCTCGGCCGGCACCGTGAAGACCCAGCTGCACCGGGGGCGGGCCCGTCTCGCCGAGGCGCTGCGCGAGCCCGAGGAGGCGACCGATGGGGCTGGATGACCGACTCGGCGCGCTGAGCGCCGCCGTCGCCGAGCGAACCGAGATCGACGCCGAGGGGCCGCTCGTGGTCGTGCACGGCCGAGCCCGTCGTCGCCGTCAGCGCCGCCGCCTCGTCGGTGCGTCTATCGCTGCGGCGGTCGTGCTGGCGGTCGGCGGGATCGCCTTCGCCGCGACCCGGAGCGAAGACGCCGAGCGGGTGACGAGCACGCCCGACGGGGAGGCGGTCCCGCCCGACGGGGAGGCGGTCCCGCCGCCGGTCGACCGCTCGCAGGCCCACCTCTGGCTGAGCGCCGAGCAGGTGCCGCCCGGGGGTGCCGACCTCGCCGTCGCGATCGTGGACCCGACCGACTCGGGCCACATCTGGGGGGTGGCCGCCACCGTCGATCGGTGGGACGGCACGGCCTGGCAGCCCCTCGACACAGCTCGGCTCTGCCTGGACCTCTGGGGCTGCGTCGGCCAGATCGGCGGTGTGGACGGTGTCGAGCAGATCGGCCTCGACGCGTCGCCGGTCTCGCTGCTCACGTGGCTTCGCACAGGTCAGCTGGACCCCGGCTGGTACCGGCTGACCCAGGGCGACGGCGATGCGGCCGCCGCCGGCCAGTTCGAGGTGCGCGCCGATGCCGACCCCCTCCCGCCGGCGCCGGACCGGGAGGGCGCGCACCTGACGGTGGAGCCGATGGTGCTGTTCGCGTCCGAGGCGCTGCGCCGCGCCGAGCCGGAACCGCTGCTGCCACCCCCCTCCACCTCGATCCCGTCGGACCTGACGGGCCAGCGGGAGATCGTGGTGCGCGCGACCGGGGCACCTCGGGCGTGGCAGGACGGCCGCGTCCGGCTCGAGCGGTGGGACGGGGGGAGCTGGATCGATGCCTCGGACCTGCAGGTCGGCGGGATCAGCCCGGGGATCGAGCCCGACGATCCCGTCGCCCTGACGTTGGCCGACCCGCAGCCCGGCGCCTACCGCGTGCTCGTCGACGCGGACCGCGTCACCATCGAGGGCCGGTTCTGGGTGACCGACCTCGAGTGAGCGGGGAAGAGCCAGCGAACGCTTGATCGTCGAACACACGTTCGCTACCGTGCGCCCATGCCCGTGCGCCCTGAGCTCGACGGTCCCGCCCAGCTGCGGTGGAGCCTGGCCGACGAGCCCGGGCCGCAGGGACAGCTGTTCGACCGGGTGCGCCGCGAGGTGGGCCGGGGCGAGTTCCGGGGGATGGAGTTCCTCGAGGTCGAGGCCAAGCGCCTGCTCAACGAGGTCAAGGGCCCACCCGGCTCCCTCCCCTTTCGTTGGACGGTCAACCCGTACCGCGGCTGCAGCCACGCGTGCTCCTACTGCTTTGCCCGTCCGACCCACACCTACCTGGGGCTTGGCCCCGGGCAGGACTTCGACCAGCAGATCGTGGTGAAGGCGAACGCGGTCGAGCGGCTCAAGGTGGAGCTGCACCCGAGCCGGTGGCG
>JAGQSL010000365.1:3899-4141 GCA_020439525.1 Acidimicrobiales bacterium
AACAACCCGTTCTCGATCCTCACCAAGTCCACGCTCGTGCTGCGCGACCTCGACCTGCTCGGCGCCGCCGCCCGTCGCCGCCTCGTGCGGGTGTCGCTGTCGATCGGCACCGTCGACGACGCCGTCTGGCGGGCCACCGAGCCCGGCACGCCCGCGCCGGCCCGGCGCCTGCGCGCCGTCGAGCAGCTCAACGCGGCGGGCATCCCCACCGGCGTGCTGATCGCCCCCATCCTCCCCGGCGT
>JAGQSL010000365.1:4220-5586 GCA_020439525.1 Acidimicrobiales bacterium
CGCTCGCCCGAGACCCGCCAGGTGCACCTCGAGCGCCTCGCGGCCACGCACCCCGAGGCGGCGGCGTGGACCGAGCGGGCCTACACCTCGGGGTCGGCGCCCAAGGCGGTCCGGGCGCGCATCGCCGCCGACCTGCGCGCCGCGATCGAGGCCGCTGGTGGGCGCCTCGGCGACATGGAGCCGCCTCCGCCGCCGGTGCCGGTCGACCTCGCCGAGGTCCGTCGTCGCCGAGGCGCCGAGGCCGACGATCAGCTCACCTTCGCCCTGTGACGTTGGGCCCGAGCGGAACCGGCCCGGCGCCGCCAGACTGACCCCATGGACGCCCCCGAGACCGTCGTCGACGCCATCCGCCTGCTGAAGGGGGAGGGCTACGACATCGAGTACCAGCTCCTCGACGGCCACCTCCAGTGCGACCTCGACGACCGCTCGTGCCCGGCGGTCGACGCCGTGGTCGAGAAGCTCTACCGCTTCGAGGGCCCCAGCGATCCCGGCGACGAGATGGTGGTCTTCGGCCTCCGCGACCCGATCAGCGACCGTCGAGGCGTGCTGGCCACCGGCTACGGCCCTGCCGCCGACCCCGAGCTGCTCGAGCACGTCAAGGGCCTCGCCAGCCGGTTCCCCGGAGCCTGAGGTGAGCCGCGATCTGAGCGCCCTGCGCGAGAGCTACGAGCAGGCCGGCCTGCGTCGCGCCGACCTGGCCGCCGACCCCGTCGCCCAGTTCGAGCGCTGGTGGGACCAGTGGGCCGCCACCGCCCCCTACGACCCAGCGGCCTGCGTGCTCGCCACCGCGTCGACCGACGGCCAGCCCTCGGCCCGCTTCGTGCTGTGCCGGGAGTTCGGGCCCGCCGGGTTCGTCGTCTACACGAACCAGGAGAGCCGCAAGGGCGCCGATCTCGCCGCCAACCCCAAGGCGGCCCTCACCTTCGGCTGGCTCGAGCTCAGCCGCCAGGTCCGCGTCGAGGGCCCGGTCACCGTGGTCGACGACGCCACCGCCGACGCCTACTGGAGCTCGCGCCCACGAGGCAGCCGCATCGGGGCCTGGGCGTCGCACCAGAGCACCCCGGTGGCCGACCGCGCCGAGCTCGACCGCCGCCAGGCCGAGGCCGAGGCTCGCTTCGGCGTCACCGACGACGGCGACCCCGTCGAGCGCCCGCCCTACTGGGGCGGCTACCGCATCGGCATCGAGCGCATGGAGTTCTGGCAGGGCCAGCCCAACCGCCTCCACGACCGCTTCGAGTACCGCCCTGCCCCCGACGGCGCCTGGACCATCACCCGCCTCGCCCCCTGACGGCCCCACGCGTCGAACTTCTGGAGCGATCCGGCCCGGTTCGGGCGCAGGTCCGCCAGAAGTTGCGGTGGGTGGGGA
>JAGQSL010000365.1:5815-11608 GCA_020439525.1 Acidimicrobiales bacterium
GCCGAACTTGTGGAGCGATCCGGCCCGGGGCGGGCGCAGGTGCGCCAGAAGTTGCGGTGGGGTGGGGTGGGGCGTCGATGGGGTGCGGGGTGGTGGGGGCCGGTACCGTCGTGGCCGCATGGCCGACGCCGCGGAGCCCCCCGCCGAGGCCGCCGACGACCCGGTCGACGCACCCGTCGACGCCGACGTCGAGCAGCCTCACCCGGTGAACCACCAGCCCGGCGCGCCCCGGCGCCGGAGCGCGCTGCGGCGCCTCGACCGGCGCACCGTGGCCATCTGCGCCCTGATCGCGCTGGTCGCCTCGCTCCTCGCCGCCTTCGCCTTCACCCTGATCGTGGGCGACGACGACGCGACGCCGAGCGGCACCCTCGATCTCAGCGAGCAGGCCGACACCGCGTCGACCATCGACGCCGACCGCCTGCTCGCCGTGCGCGTCGAGACCGACGACGGCGAGGCCACCACGCTCGACCAGCTGCGCGGCGACGGCCGCACCCTCGTGAACTTCTGGCAGTCCTCCTGCGTCCCGTGCGTGAAGGAGATGCCGCTGCTCCAGCAGGGCAGCGAGGCGAACCCCGACGTCGCGTTCCTGGGCGCCAACGTCCAGGAGACCGACCCCGACGCCGCCGTCGAGATGCTCGCCTCCACGGGCGTCACCTACCCGAGCTTCGAGGACCCCGACGGCGACCTCTACGCCGAGACCAAGGTGCCCGGGCTGCCGGCCACGATCCTGCTCGACGCCGACGGCAGCGTCCTCGGCACCCACGTCGGCGCCTTCGCCAGCGAGGTCGACCTGCAGGCCTTCCTCGACAGCGGGGGGAGCTGACGTGCTCGACGCCCAGTTCGCCGCCGCCTTCACGGCCGGGATGATCGCCACCGTGAACCCCTGCGGGTTCGCCATGCTGCCCGCCTACCTCGGCTTCTTCCTCGGCCGCGACGACGGCGACGAGGTCCGCAGCACGACGGCCAACCTGGTGAGGGCCCTCGTGGTGGGCGGGGCCGTCTCCGCCGGCTTCCTCGTCGTCTTCGGGATCGCCGGGGTGCTGATCCTCGAGACCACACTCGCCATCGGCGAGTGGGCGCCGTGGATCACGATCGTCATCGGCGCGGTGCTCGCCGTGGTGGGCGTCGCGTTCATCGTGGGGTGGGAGCCGACGATCAACCTCCCGCACCTCGACAAGGGCGGCAAGACGCGGGGCTTGGGTTCGATGTTCGTGTTCGGCGTGTCGTACGCCATCGCGTCGCTGTCGTGCACCATCGGCGTGTTCACGTCGCTCGTGGCCTCGAGCTTCCGGCGCACCTCGTTCGCCTCCGGCGTGGCGACGTTCATCGCCTACGCGCTGGGCATGGCGCTCATCTTGATGGTCGTCACCATCGCCCTGTCGCTGGCCAAGCAGGGCGTGGTGGCCAAGCTGCGGAGCGCCCTGCCCTACGTCACCCGCATCTCGGGCGTGATCATGGTGGTCACCGGCGCCTACCTCACCTGGTACGGGATCTACGAGATCCGCGTCGTGCAGCACGGCGACACCGACGCGGCGGGCGGACCGGTCGGGATGGTCACCGAGTGGTCGAGCGACGTGCAGAACTGGCTGTCGGGGTTCGACGCCGTCCAGGTCGCCCTGGTGCTCGGCATCGTGGTGTGCGCGGCGGTCCTCGTCGCGCTCCTCCGCTCGCCGAAGGGCAAGGCCACCCCCACCGACGCGGCCGACTGACGCCTCCCGGGCGCGCCACCGGCGCCGCGCCCAGGAGGGCGGCGGCGCCGGCGACGGTCTGCGAGTTGCGGGTCACGGCTCAGACAGGTCTGTTGCCGATACCGCTCTCGACTGCCCGCACGGGGGCGGGCCGAACGGATGGATCAGGCCGAGCGCAGGTGCTCGGGGATCGGGACCTCGGGGAGCTGGTCCTCGGGGCGGGCCACCTTGGGCGGACGGCCCCGACGACGCTTGGAGGCCAGGATCTTCCCGTTGAGGAAGAGCTGGCCGCCCCACACGCCCCACGGCTCCCGGCGGGCCATGGCCCCCTCGAGGCACGGCACGAGCACGGGGCACTCGGCGCACAGCCGCTTGGCGGCGGCGATGTCCTGGAGCTCCTCGGAGAAGAACATCGCGGTCAGGCCGGCGCCGCCGGTGGCGCACAGGGCGTCGGCCTGCCAGTCGAGGTCTTCCATGTCGGTCGTTGCGTCGAAGTCCGGTGCGCTCAGCATCGGGTTCCCCCATCTCGTGGTGTGGTGTGGTCGTCAGTCGGGTGGTCGGGTGGTCATGGCTCGCTTGGCGTGCTCCGTGGGTGGTGGGCCGGGCCGCAGCCGGAAAAGGCGAAAGGCCGCTGGGATGTCCCAGCGGCCTTCGGAGGTGGTGGTTCGATTCCAGGCGAGGTGCCTAGGTCGAGTCCTCCGGAGGCCGGTGGCGGATGCCCTTGTGGTTCTTCACCACGAAGATCGACGGCATCGGCTCGATGGCGGCGAGGGCGTGGTGGGAGCCGACCAGGGCATCGGCGGCGGTCCAGCGCGAGCGCGCGGCGACACCGGCGGTGGCCTGATAGCCCCAGGTGGTGGTTGCCGTGCTGTTCACAGGATCGCTCCGGTACGGGTTCGGACAGGGTCGTGCGCCGTGGGCGCCCGGAAAGGGAACCGCGGACGGCCGCGGCTTGTCAACCGATTATTCGGACGGGGAGCTGATCAATCCGGTCCGGCGGGCGCCGGCGGGGCGGCGAACACGTGCTCGCGGTAGTACCGGAGCTCCTCGATGCTCTCGCGGATGTCGTCGAGGGCACGGTGCGACGTGGCCTTGCGCGGCAGCGCGGAGAGCACCCCGGGGTACCAGCGGCGCGTGAGCTCCTTGATCGTCGACACGTCGACCGATCGGTAGTGGAGGAACTCCTCGATCTCGTTGAGGTGCCGGGCCAGGAATCGCCGGTCGGTGCCGATGGAGTTGCCGCACAGCGGGACGGTGCGCGCCTCGGCGACGTGCTCGCGGATGAACGCGAGGGTCTGGGCGCCGGCGTCGGCCAGCGACACCGTAGACGCCTCGATCTGGGGGAGCAGGCCGCTCTTGGTGTGCATGTCGCGCACGAAGTCGTCCATCTCGGCGAGCGCCTCGGGGCCCTGGTGCACCACCAGGTCGGGCCCCTCGGCCACCACCTCGAGCTGGTCGTCGGTCACGATCGTGGCGATCTCGACGATCACGTGGCGGTCCGGATCGAGCCCGGTCATCTCGAGGTCCATCCAGACGAGCACCGGGCGAGGATAGGCCCCGGCCCGCGCGCCTAGCGTCTCGCCCCGTGCTGCACGTCCCGTTCGTCCGCCTCGATCCCGACCTGCCGGCGCCGGCGTACGCCCACGACGGCGATGCCGGAGCGGACCTGCGAGCGCGCACCACCGTCACCCTCGCCCCCGGTGGTGGAAGGGCGCTCGTGCCCACCGGCGTGGCCATCGCCCTGCCTCGCGGGACCGCCGGGTTCGTGCAGCCTCGCAGCGGCCTCGCCCTTCACCACGGGGTCACGTGCCTCAACACGCCGGGGTTGATCGACTGCGGCTACCGCGACGAGCTCAAGGTGCTGCTCGTGAACCTCGACCCCACCGAGCCCTTCGAGGTCGTGCGCGGCGAGCGCATCGCCCAGCTGGTGATCCAGCGGGTGGAGACGGCGGTGTTCGACGAGGTGGCCGACCTGGGCGCGTCGGCCCGGGGCACCGGCGGGTTCGGCTCCACCGGGCGCGAGTAGGGCGCTCAGCTGGCGGTCGTGTCGGTGCGTCGGCGGAGGTCGTCGAGGCACTTCGCGAGTAGGCGAGAGACGTGCATCTGGGAGATGCCCAGGCGGGCCGCGATCTCGTGCTGGGTCATCTCCTCGTAGAACCGAAGGCGGATCAGCAGCTGGTCGCGGGGCTTGAGCTGACCGAGCAGATCGTCGACCAGCAGGCGGTTCTCGGCCGCCGACAGCTCGAGGTCGTCCATCCCGAGCGGTGCCTGCTCGCGCTCGTCGCTGCCCCGGCCGGGCGCGTCGATGGAGTGCGATCGGTACGCCTGCGCGGCCTCCATCGCCTCGAGCACGTCCTCCATCGACGCCCGCGCCGCGATGGCGAGCTCCTCGATCGTGGGCGAGCGGCCGAGCTGGTGCGTGAGCTCGCCGACGAGCGTGCCGAGGCGGACGTGCAGCTCCTGCACCCGTCGGGGGACGCGGATGGCCCAGCCCTTGTCGCGGAAGTGGCGCTTGAGCTCGCCCACGATGGTGGGGGTGGCGAAGCTGGAGAACTCGAGCCCGCGATCGGGGTCGAAGCGGTCGATGGCGTTCAGCAGCCCCAGCGACGCGACCTGCTCCAGGTCGTCCTGGCTCACGCCCCGGTGGGCGTAGCGGCGGGCCAGGTGCAGGGCGAGCCGCAGGTTGGCGGCCACCAGCTCGTCGCGCACGGCCAGGTCGCCGGTGGCCCGGTAGGCGGCGAACAGCCCGCGGATCCGCTCGCGCTCCGCGGCGCTCATGCTCATGACGACGGCTGCCGCCGCTTGGCCACCGCGATGCGCCCCGCCGGGCCGTCGATCGTCGACTCGTCGACCACCGCGGCCAGGATCAGGGTGCTCAGCTCGCCGACCTCGGCGATCGGGTGGGGCGGGTCGCGGACCACGTCGATGCGGAGGGCGTCGTCGTCGAGCTCGCAAGCGAAGCGCAGCGTGGCCTCCGGGTCGGGCGGGACGACGAGCATGCCGAACGCCTCGCCGACGGCGATGCGCAGGTCCTCCACCTCGTCGTAGGTGAACCCGCTCCGGGTGGCGATGCCGGTGATGGCGAGGCGGGCGACGCGGGCGTAGGGCTCGAGCGCGGGCAGGGTCAGGCGGATCTCGAGGGGGCCCTCGCCCGGCTGCTCGGTGGCGTGCACAGTGCCCGGATGGTACGCCCGTCGGGCTCAGCCTTCCTGCGGGCCCACGCGCGACAGGGTCGTCGTGCGCTGCTCGACCGTCCGCGGGCCGTCCCCGACGCCACCCTCCACCACGAGGGTGGCCGAGGAACGGGTCCGCAGCTCGCTGCGCTGGGTCGGACGATCGAGGCCGATCACCGCGGTCCCCGAGCCGGTCAGCGCGAGGTCGCGCAGGATCGTGCCGTCGGCGCGCTCGATCGCACCCTCGTCGCGGTCGAGGGCGAGCTCCACCGAGAGGGTCAGCTGGTCGCCGTCGACGGCGGTGAGCGTCGTCGTCTGGACGGTGGTGCCGGAGACCGCCCCGTCGCCGAGCGCCACGACGGGCACCTCGCTGCGCCACCGGGCGCCCGGGCCGACGGCCTCCTCGGGTAGGCGGGGGCTCAGCTGGCCGAGCTGGGCGCCGAGGGCGTCGAGCACCCGACCCACCTCGTCGGGGAGGTCGTCGGGCCGCTCGAGCTCGGTGGCCAGCACCCGGCCGAGGGGGTCGAGGTGGACCTCGCCTCGAAGGCCCGCGAGCCCGTCGAGCTGCTCCTGGAGCGCGGCGGCCTGGTCGGCGTCGAGGGCGGTGCCGGCGGCCTCGACGGTCGCGGACCGCACGGTCGTCTCGAGGACGATCTCGTCCTCGTCCACTGAGGCGACCCGCAGGGCGACGACCTGCACGATCGGTGGGCTGTCGAGCTGCTGGGCCCGATCGCCCTCCACCTGGTCGACCACCAGGTCCTGGGCGATGCGCAGGACGACCTCGTCGCCCGTGCGGTAGGCGAGGCGCAGCTCGCGGCGAGGCTCGGCCCCGGCGTCGAGCACCTCGGGCGGGTCGGCGAGGGCGACGGTGGTGGTGGTCGTGGCCGTGGTGGAGCTGGGCGACGGGTCGGATCCGCTCGTGCACGCCGTGG
>JAGQSL010000366.1:0-7295 GCA_020439525.1 Acidimicrobiales bacterium
CGCGTGGCGAAGTACAACCAGCTGCTGCGGATCGAAGAGGAGCTCGGCGACGCCGCCGCGTTCCTCGGTTCGGCGGCGTTCCTCCGGGGTACGCAGGCCTAGATGCCCACCCGCCGCGCGCCGTCCCGGGAGCCCCGTCCCCCCGCCAAGGTCCGCGCTCGTCGTCGCGCCATGGCCGGCTTGGTGGTGGGCGTGCTGTTCGTCGGGGTCCTGCTGTTCGGCGTGTTCCCCACCCGCCAGTGGTTCGACCAGCGCCGCGAGACCGCCGACGCCGAGGCCGAGCTGGCGGCGGTCCGCGCCGAGCGGGCCGAGGTGGCCAAGGAGCAGGAGCGGCTCCAGACGCCCGAGGAGATCGAGCGCATCGCCCGCGAGGACTTCGGCATGGTGGAGCCCGGCGAGGAGGCCTACAACATCCTCCCGGCGCCGGTCGATCCCATCGGGCTCCCCGAGGGGTGGCCGTTCACCGGCGTCGAGCGGGCGTTCGGCGCCGGCTGACGCCGCCGTGGTTCCCGCCTAGGTTGCGGAGCCATGGCCTCCCGGACGTCGACCTCGCTCCTCGCTGCCGCCCTGCTGGTCGCCGCGCTCGCCCTCGGCCCGGGATCGGGCTCGGCGACGGCGGCGACCGACAACCCGTGGCTCCACCGGCGGGTCCTGTCGATCGCCCACGCCGGCGGGGAGAACGAGGCGCCGCACGAGACCCTGTTCGCGTACAAGCGGGCGCACGCCCTGGGCACGGACGTGCTCGAGATGGACGTGCGCCTCACCGGCGACGGCGTGCTGGTGGTGCACCACGACGCCGACGTGGACGCCACCACCGACGGGACCGGGCTGGTGGCCGACCAGACCTACGCCCAGCTGTTCGCCCTCGACCACGGCTACAAGTTCACGCCGACGCGCTGGTCGTGCGGGGACTGCCCGGTGGACGACTACGTGTACCGCGGCATCCGGACCGGCGATCGGCCGCCGCCGGCGGGCTACGAGGCCGACGACTTCACCATCCCGACGGTGGCGACCCTGTTCGAGACCTTCCCCGACGCCTACTTCGACATCGAGATCAAGGAGAGCGGCGAGCCGGCGCGGGCGGCGGCCCGGGCCCTCGCGGAGGAGATCGAGGCCCACGGCGTCGGCGACCAGGTGGTCGTGGTGTCGTTCGACCAGGCGATCGTCGAGTACGTCCGGACCCTGCTGCCCGACGTCGCCACCAGCCCGGGCGTCGACGGCGTCCAGCAGTTCTTCATCGACCGCCAGCCCCAGCCCGACCACGAGATCCTCCAGGTGCCGCCCACCTACGACCTCGCCGGCACCGAGGTCACCGTCGTGACGGAGGAGTTCGTCGACGACGCCCACGCCGCCGGGCTCGCCGTGTGGGTCTGGATGAACGGGCGCGACCAGGAGACCGCCGAGTTCTACCGCCACCTGCTCGACCTCGGCGTCGACGGCATCCTCGGTGCCGCGCCCTCGGTGGCCCGCCAGGTCATCGACGACGCCGGCCTCGCATGGGACGGCACCGACCCGGCGCCGACGACCTCCACGACGACGCCCTCGAGCACCACCTCGACCACGGTCGTGGCCGGCGCCAACGGCCCGCCGGCGGCGGTGCCGGTGGCGGGGGCCGCGGACTACACGGGCTGACGCCGTGGACTTCGCCGCCGACGACGATCACGAGGCGATCCGCGAGGGCGTCCGCCGTGCCTGCTCGGACTTCGACGACGACTACTGGCGCGGCTGCGACGACCGCCACGAGTTCCCGTGGGACTTCTACCGGGCGATGGCCGAGGGCGGGTGGATCGGCATCGCCATCCCCGAGGCCTACGGCGGCGGCGGGCGGGGGATCGCCGAGGCGTCGATCGTGGTGGAGGAGGTGGCGGCGAGCGGTGCGGCCATGAACGGGGCCTCGGCCATCCACCTGTCGATCTTCGGGATGGGCCCCGTCATCCACCACGGGTCCGAGGAACTGCGGGCCGAGGTGCTCCCGGCCGTGGCCACCGGCGAGCTGCACGTGTGCTTCGGCGTGACCGAGCCCGATGCCGGCACCGACACCAGCCGCATCACCACCCGCGCCACCCTCGCCGC
This sequence comes from Acidimicrobiales bacterium, assembly GCA_020439525.1. Classification (GTDB taxonomy): domain Bacteria; phylum Actinomycetota; class Acidimicrobiia; order Acidimicrobiales; family Iamiaceae; genus Aquihabitans. Next base: position 2,074 of record JAGQSL010000366.1, read on the forward strand.
CGACGGGTCGCACTACCTGGTGCGGGGTCGCAAGGTCTGGACCACCAAGGCGCCGCACTGCCAGAAGGTCTTGCTGCTCACCCGCACCACGCCGCGCGACGAGGCGGCTCGGCCCACCGACGGCATGACCCTCCTGCTGGCCGACCTCCGGGACGCGGTCGGCGAGGTCCGGCCCGAGGTCGCCATCACGCCGATCCCCAAGGCCGGCCGCAACGCCGTCGTGAGCTGCGAGGTGGCCTACGACGACCTGCCGGTGCCCGTCGGCCACCGGGTGGGCGACGAGGGCCACGGGTTCCGCTACCTGCTCGACGGCCTCAACCCCGAGCGCATCCTGATCGCCGCCGAGGCGCTCGGCACCGGCCGGGCTGCGCTGCGGCGGGCGGTGGCCTACGCCAACGAGCGCATCGTGTTCGATCGGCCCATCGGCCAGAACCAGGGCATCGCCTTCCCGCTCGCCCGCGCCCACATGCAGCTCCACGCCGCCGAGCTCGCCATCCGCGAGGCGGCGTGGCGCTACGACCACGGCCTCCCGTGCGGCGAGCACGCCAACACCGCCAAGTACCTGGCCGCCGAGGCCGGCTACGCGGCGGCCGACCAGGCGGTGCAGACCCTGGGCGGCATGGGCTACGCGGGGGAGTACCACGTGGAGCGCTACTGGCGCGAGGCCCGTCTCATGCGCCTGGCCCCGGTGAGCCAGGAGCTGGTGCAGAGCTTCGTGGCCACCAACGTGCTGGGCCTGCCGAAGAGCTACTAGTCGCGGGTGAAGTACGCGGAGCTGTTCACGAGGAACGCGACCAGCCGCTGCTCGCCGTCGCTCGAGGGGATCTGGGCGACCCAGGTGGTCTGCTCGGCAGCGGTGGGGTAGCGGTCGAGGAACCGGAGGAACTGGTCGTCGACCAGGCGGCGACGGGCCTCGGGGGAGTTGATGAACTGCAGCGCCACCGAGCCGCGGTCGGCGCCGTTGTTCAGCTTGTTGGTCCAGTAGGCCTGGCCCGACGGGTCGGGGCGCCGGCCCAGGACGTCCTGGTAGGCGGAGAGGACGTAGGCGGCGTTGGTGCCGCCCGCCTTGGTGAAGTACTCGCTGGAGCCGAACAGCTGCGCCCGGAACCGCCACAGCGCCTTGCCGTTGCGGATGCTGTTGATCCAGTAGGTGCGGCCGCCGGGGTCGGCCGCCCGGCGGAGGTAGGTGAGGAACACCCGGTCCACGTCGAGGCCGCGGTACTCGTCGGAGCCCATCAGCAGGGCGGTGACCTGCGCGCGGGTGGCCGACCCGCCGTCGAGGGCGGCGTCGAGCGCTTCGAGCTCGCCGTCGGACGCGAAGCGGAAGAGGAGGTCGCGCGTCGCCCGGTGGGCGAAGCCCCGGTTGCGGTCGGTCCACGGACCGTGCACCCGGTAGTCGGCGGTCCGCCCCATCCGCACGTACTGGTAGGTGCTGTCGTCGGGGCTGACCCCGACCACGTCGTTGTCCGGGCCGGCGGTCGTGACCTCCCACCCACCGCTCGGCACCGTCACGTCGAGCAGGTTCGGGCCGCCGTTGGCGCCCACGCCATCCACCACCCGCGGCCCGGCCACCACGTCGACGAGCGACCGGTGGTTCGGGGCGCCGGAGGTGAAGTGCGAGGGCGCGAGCAGGCCGGCGGCGCCGGCCGGGAAGACCAGCTGGCCCGTGCGGTGGAGCGACACGGTCCAGCGCTGCTCGCCGGGGGTCCCGGTAGGCCGGATGCGGGTGACCACGTCGCTGCGGTTGGCCTGGACGTGGAACGAGTCCTCGGCGCCGAGGTGGTCGAGGTCGCGGTCGATCCGGTAGCTCGTCGTGTCGTAGACGTAGTCGAGGATGCTGTCCGCTCCCGTGTCGACCAGGTCCGTGGAGCTCTCGGTCCAGATCCCATCGGCCCCGCCGCCGGAGCGGAGCTCGTTCGTGCCGCCGTTGCCGTAGAGCGTCTCGGCGCCGTTGCCGCCCGTGAGCACGTCGTCGCCGTCCTCCCCGCGCAGGATCACCGTGCTGAGGGTCGTGCCGGCGACGATCCCCGTCGTCGACAGGTGATCGTCGCCCTTGCCGCCGAAGAGGTAGAGGTACTCGGCGCCCGTCGCCGAGCGCGTCGTGGTGGTGGCGCCGCTGAAGGCGATCGACGTGGTGGGGCTCGACGCCGTGACGGCGATGGTGTCGTCCCCGTCGCCGCCCTGCACGTCGAGGCGGTCGTCGGTGCTCGCGCCGAGGCTGACCGACGCGTTGGGCGGGCCCACGGCGAGGAGCGTGAGGATGTCGCCGCCGTCGCCGAGGTCGATCGTGTCGACGCCCGGGCCCTCGGTGACCTGGTCCGTGCCGCCGCCCATGCTGACGTTCGTCGTCGTCGTCCCGCTGAAGCCCGCCGCCGAGAGGTCTCGGAGGTCGAGGGTCTGGTTGCCGCTGTCGCCGGTGACCGTCACGGCGGTGAGGCTGCCGCAAGCGAGCGCCGGCGCGGCCACCACCGCGGCCACCGCGACCTTCCCGCCGACGCAGGCGATCGGCGCCGAGCCGTTGCCGGTCATGGTGATGGTCAGGGTGGTGCCGCTCGTGGAGGCGGTGACCGCGGCGGCGGCCGGTTCGGCCAGCGGCACGACGAGGAGGGCGCTGCCGGTGGCGGCGAGGGCGAGGAGGTGGCGGACCCGCATGACCTGCTCCTTGCGAAGGGGGACCACCGATTCAACCACGAGGGGGCGCTCGGCGCGCTGGGTACCCTCCGACGGTGCCCGAGCCGCTGCCCGCCACCCTCGTCGTCGACGACCCCCCGTCGGCCGACGACCGCGCCGCGGTCGCCGCGCTGCTCGACCGGGAGCCGAAGGGCGCGTACCGCATCGTGGTGCGCCACGAGGCCGATGGCTCGCCGGTGGTGATCCGCAACGAGCCCCTCCTCGACGACGGCCGACCCATGCCCACCACGTTCTGGCTGCTGGGCGAGCCCGAGCGCACGATGGTGAGCCGCCTCGAGAGCCGGGGTGGGGTGCACCGGGTCGAGTCGATCGTCGGCATGGAGGCCATCGCCGCCGCCCACGACCGCTACCGGGCCGAGCGAGAGGCGGAGCTGCCCGAGGGCTGGACGGGCCCGCGACCCACCGGTGGGGTGGGCGGCACCCGGGTCGGCATCAAGTGCCTGCACGCCCACTACGCCTGGTTCCTGGCCGGGGGCGACGACCCAGTGGGGGCGTGGGTGGCCGACCGGTTGGCAGCCGGCGACGGCGACCGGGAAGGATCCGACCATGGCTGAGCGCGTCGCCGCGATCGACATCGGCACCAACTCCACCCGGCTCCTCGTCGCCGAGCGCGGCGAGGGGGCGCCGCTGCGCACGGTCGAGCGGCTCATGCGCATCACCCGGCTGGGCCAGGGCGTGGACCGCACCGGCACGCTCGACGCCGAGGCCATGGATCGCACGGTCGCCGTCCTGCGGGAGTACCGCGGGGCGATGGACGACCTGGGGGTGGCGCCGGGACGGGTGCGGATGACCGCCACGTCGGCGTCGCGCGACGCCTCGAACCGGGAGGTGTTCTTCGACGCGGCGGAGGCCGCGGTCGGCGTGCGACCGGAGCTCCTCTCGGGCGACGAGGAGGCGGAGCTGTCGTTCCGTGGCGCGACCGCGGACCTCGACCCGTCGCTCCAGCCGTTCCTCGTGTTCGACCTGGGCGGTGGATCGACCGAGTTCGTCTTCGGGACGAACGACGCCGCTGGCCGCATCGAGGCCCAGATCTCCATCGACGTGGGCTGCGTTCGGCTCACCGAACGGTTCCTCGCCGAGAGCGACCCGCCGGCGCCCGAGGACCTCACGGCCGCCATCAGCTACACCGACACCTGGCTCGACGACGTGGTGCGGGCCATCCCCCAGATCGGCGAGGCGCAGACGGTGGTGGGCCTCGCCGGCACCGTGAGCACGGTGGCGGCGGTGGAGCAGGGGATCGCCACCTACGACCGCGACGCCATCCACCACTTCCGCCTCACCAAGGAAGCGGCCGAGGACGTGTTCCGCACCCTCGCCACCGAGGCTCGAGCCGACCGCATCCACAACCCGGGGCTGGAGGAGGCGCGCGCCGACGTGATCGTGGGCGGCTGCTGCGCGCTCGTGGCCATCTTCCGGCGCCTCGCCCTCGACGAGATCGTCTGCAGCGAGGCCGACATCCTCGACGGGCTCGCCCTCTCGCTGCTGGCCTGACCGGCCCGGCTCGCCCGTTCGGGGCAGCGACTACCGTGCCCCCTCGTGACCGAGCCGATCTGGACGCCCGACCCCGAGGCCGTGGCGGCCACGAACGTCGGTCAGTTCCAGGCGGCCCACGGCATCGGCTCGTTCGACGAGCTGCTCGCCCGCTCGATCGAGGACCCGGCGTGGTTCTGGGGCGCGGTCGTGGAGTTCCTCGGCCTGCCGTTCCCCACGCCCTACGAGCAGGTGCTCGACACGTCGAAGGGCGTGCCGTGGGCCACCTGGTTCACCGGCGGGCGGACCAACCTGGCCACCATGTGCCTCGACCGGTGGGTCGCCTCGTCGCCTGACGCCGAGGCGGTGCGCTGGGAGGGCGAGGACGGCGAGGTGCGGGTCCTCACCTACGCCGAGCTGGACCGCCACGTCGACGGCCTGGCGGCGCTGCTGCGGGCGCGGGGGATCGGTCGAGGCGACGCGGTCGGCATCTTCCTGCCGATGCTGCCCGAGACCGTGGTGGCCGCCCTGGCGGTGGCCAAGCTCGGCGCGATCTTCCTGCCGATCTTCTCGGGCTACGGCGCCGAGGCGATCGCCGTGCGCCTGGCCGACGCCGAGGCGAAGGCGCTGCTGTGCGCCGATGGGTTCTGGCGGCGGGGGAGCGCCGTGCCCATGCTCGCCACCGCTCGCGAGGCGATCGCCTCGGTGCCCACCGTCGAGACGGTGGTCGTCGTGCCGCGCGTCGGCGAGGTCGAGCCGCTCGTGGCCGAGGGCGGCGCCGTGCTGCCCTGGCCGGGCCCCACCGACGAGGTGGTGCCCACCGAGCTGGTTGACAGCGAGCACCCGCTCTTCATCGCCTACACGTCGGGCACCACCGGCAAGCCCAAGGGCTCGGTGCACGTGCACGGCGGGTTCACCGTGAAGATCGCCGAGGAGGTGGCCTTCCAGTTCGACGCCCGGCCCGGCGATCGCCTCTTCTGGTTCGCCGACTTCGGCTGGATCATGGGCCCGTGGGAGATCGTGGGCGCGCTGGCCAACGGCGCCACCGTCTGCCTCTACGA